>JAFIEN010000226.1 GCA_020832515.1 Rubellimicrobium sp.
GGTCTGGCCCCGTATCTTTCCCGAGACCCCCGCGACCGCGCCGAACTCGCCCATCGCGCGGGCGTTGCAGAGCAGGACGCCATAGAGCAGCGCCCAGCGGATGTTGGGCAGGGTCACGGTCAGGAAGGTGCGCCAACCGGAAGCGCCCAGGGTCAGCGCCGCCTCCTCCTCCGCCCGACCCTGTTCGAGCATGACCGGGATCAGTTCGCGCGCAACGAAGGGGAAGGTGATGAACAGCGTCGCAAGGACGATCCCCGGCACGGCAAAGACGATGGGAAAGCCGCTCGCAACCAGCCAGGCGCCAAGCGCCGAGTTGGCACCGAACATCAGCACGAAGAGCAGGCCCGCGACGACCGGCGAGACCGAAAACGGCAGGTCGATCATCGTGATGACCCAGGCCTTGCCGCGCCAGTCGAACTTGGTGATCGCCCAGGCCGCCGCGATGCCGAATGCGGCGTTCAGCGGCACCGTGATCGCCGCTACCAACAGCGTCAGGCGGATTGCCGCCTGTGCGTCCCGATCCGCAAGCGAGGCTACGGCAAATGCCCAGCCACGCCGTAAAGCCTCGTCGAAAATCGCGATGAGCGGGGCGAAGAGAAGAACCGTCAGAACCGCAAGGCAAAAGCCAATCAGGCCCCACTTGACCAAGGCGGGTTCTGTGGTTGCCGGGCGAAACGGGCGCGCCGCCGAGGATCGCGACAGGGTCGGGACGGGTGAAGTCGTCATGCCGGACGTCCTTCGTTGTGCCCCGTGTCACGCGCCTCGCGCGCAATATCCGGGTCGTGCAGGAACAACGGCAGCCAGGCGGACAGGTCACCCCCCTCGGTGGCCAGAGCCGCCTCCGCAAGAGACCGCAGCCAGGGGTCGGACGCATAGCCCCGGATCAGCTTGAGCACCTCGACCTGCATCTCGACACGGGCCCGCAGCGCCTCTGTCTCGACTGCAAAAACATTGAGTGCCGCGTGAAGCGCGCGGTCCCCGCCGCCCTGTACCTCGGCAAAGGCGCCTTCGGCAGCCAGCCGCAGCCGGTCGGCGGCCGCGCGACGGGCACCATGATCAGCCGGCTGTGCCAAGACATCTGCAGGAAATGTGGGGCGAGGGGTTCGATGGGCAGGTACTTTATCGACCGTCATGCCCCAGGCAAGGCCGCCCGCGGGGGGGCTGCGATGGAGTTTGACTTCTTGCATCATGGCAGTCTTCCTTCTGGCTGGGGGTGGGACGGGTTAGACAGCGCCCATTCGGCGCCGGCTCCAGATCTGGATGAGGTTGATGGCGAAGAGGAGTGCAAAGGCGATCGCCAGCATTGCGATGGCGATGGCGACAGCACCGTCATAGTCGAACTCCTCCAGCCGGATCACGATCAGCAGGGGCGCGATCTCGGTCATATTGGGCAGGTTGCCGGCGATGAAGATCACCGATCCGTATTCCCCGACCGACCGCGCCAGTGCGAGCGCAAAGCCTGTGAGCGCGGCCGGCGCCAGCATCGGCAGGACCACATGAGTCAACGTGCGCAGCCGCGAGGCCCCGAGCGTGGCCGAGACCTCTTCCGTCTCACGGTCGATTTCCTCGATTACCGGCTGGACGGTACGCACGACGAAAGGCAGACCCACGAAGATCAGTGCGATCCAGATGCCGATCTCGGTATAGGCGATACGCAGCCCGAAGGTTTCCAGCATGACCGACCCGAAGACGCCGCGAGGGGCATAGAGCGCGGTCAGCGCGATGCCGGCAACCGCCGTCGGAAGGGCAAAGGGCAAGTCGACAGCCGCGTCGATCAGGCGCTTGCCCGGGAAACGGTAGCGCACCAGGACCCAGGCCAGGAGCACCCCGAAGATCAGGTTGAAGAGCGAGGCCACAAGCGCAGCCCGGAAACTCAACGTGAGCGCTGCCCAGACGCGGGGTCGGTTGACCACGCCCCAGATGCCTTCGGCGCCAAAGCCCACGAAACCCGCCCACAGCAAGACAGCCATCGGGAATAGCACGATGATCGACAGCATCGTCACCATGATCCCGAAGGACAGCCCCCACCCCGGCATTGGGGAAGGGGCCCGAAGCGAAAGGACCCTCGGGCTTGCCATCACTGTTCGCCTTCGAAGATCTGGTCGAAGATGCCGCCGTCGCCGAAATGGAGAGGCTGTGCCTCGGACCAGCCGCCGAAATGTCCGATCGTCAGTCGGTTGACCTCGGGAAAGCGCGCCACATCCGCGGGGTCGGCGGCAGATGTGTCCCAGGCGCGGTAGAAGTGCCTCAGGGCAATCGCTTGTGCCTCGGGGCCGTAGAGCTGTTCGAGATAGGCTTCGGCCAGCGGGCGGAGGTCGTCGGACAGGTTCCCGTCCACCAGCGTCACCGGCGGTTCGGCGAGGACCGAGACCGAGGGCACGACAATATCGAACTCGCCCTCGCCCAGTTCGGCCAGCGCCAGATAGGCTTCGTTCTCCCATGCGAGGAGCACGTCGCCCAGACCGCGTTGCACGAAGGTCGTGGTCGATCCGCGCGCGGCGGTGTCCAGCACCGGCACGTTACGGTAAAGGGCGGCGACAAACTCCTGCGGGTCAAGCCCGTTCAGTTCGGCATAGCCCCATGCGGCCAGATAGTTCCACCGTGCGCCACCGCTGGTCTTGGGATTGGGCGTGATGACCTCGACCCCCTCGGCCACCAGATCATCCCAGTCGAGCAGGTTCTTCGGGTTCCCCTCGCGGACCAGGAACACGATGGTCGAGGTATAGGGCGACGAGTTCTCGGGCAATCGCGCCTGCCAATCCTCGGGGATGAGATCGGAGTTGGCGGCGATGGCGTCGATATCTCCGGCAAGCGCCAGCGTCACGACATGCGCGGCCAGCCCGTCGATCACCGCGCGGGCCTGCGCGCCCGACCCGCCATGTGAGGTCTGGATCGTCGGGCGCGGGTTGCCCTGCGCCTCCCACCAGTCGGCGAACCATTCGTTGTACTCGCGGTACAGCTCGCGAGTGGGATCATAGCTGACGTTCAGAAGCGTGAGCCCCTGCGCCTCCACGGCCGGCACATGAAGACCCGCGGTCACAAGGCCAACCGCCGCGATGACCGCCAGCCGCCGCAGGCCGGGGAAGCTGCGCCCAGGATCGGCTTCGGGTGCCAGATCGGCAGGGCGGTCCTCGGTCAGGCGCGCCTTCGCGCTTGCAGGCAGGACGGGACCCCGTACCTCGGGCGGCACGACAGCCCGGTCGAAGGCCGCAAGCAATCTCTCGAACATCGTCATCTGTCTCAACTCCGGCAACGGCCCGGTTCGGGCCAACACCTATATTGACGACAGAGATAGTCGTGAAAGGCAATGGAAAAATCACGCTCATTCTTGTCGAGAATAGAGAATTTCATTCTCCGCCCCTGCCAGACTTCAAGGATGATACAACGGATTGTTTTGTTTGAAGTATGAGCGATCTTGCCCGACCGGAGGCCGGATCAGCGGGCGCTTACCGACGATATGTCAACTTCCAGCACGACATCGTCCCGATCCACAAAATCGCCGAGCGTAAGGGAATCGATCAAGAGGAGGTAGGACCAGAACACCTCACCAAAGACCTTGCGGAGCTGGCAGGTACCCTCGTCCGGGCAATCCTCGCAGCGCTGGTAAGCCCTTCGCGACAGACATGGCAGCGGCGCGATTGGTCCGTCGATCAGCCGCATCAGTTCGCTCAGCGGCACATCCTTCGGCGCCTTGATCAGCTGGTACCCGCCATGCCGACCCCGGATCGACCCAATGTATCCTGCGTTGCGAACTTCCAGAAGAATGTGTTCGAGAAAACGCTTGGGCGTGGCCGAGCGCGCCGCGATCTCTTCGATGCGAAGCGATCGCCCCTCGCCAGCGCGTTCGTGGGCGAGCACCATCAGAGCCTTGAGAGCGTACTTCATCTTCTGCGTGATCATGACCCTGAATAAGCTGCCAGTTGCGGCAACTCAATACGAATCACGCTTGGTCGAGTCGTCATTCTCGAGTGTGTTGCCGACAGGATCCGTCGCCCCCTATCGGATAGCAAGACGGAAGGTTTCATCTCTTTCAAGGCAGGTCTTTGGAATGGCCAGACAGAGGTTCGTCAGTCATATACACGACAAGACCCATGGCTATTTAGGAGTTAAGAATGAAACGACAACCTCTTGGATTCGCTGGGAATATCAGTCGCCCTTCAAGGACGCGAGAGCTCGTCAATGTCGTGGCCAGCCGTGTTTCGGAAACCTTCAGCCTCGCGACAGTGGTGCATGATCTTGACGATCTTGGCCCTTCGCTGGGTCAGGCACGCAGCTTGGCCGATCTTGACACAGGGGCGCGAACCATCGTCGACCGGATAGTTGCGGCAGATGCACTGGTCGTAGGGACTCCGGTCTACAAGGGCAGTTACACTGGCCTGTTCAAACACCTCTTCGATTTGATCGAGCCCGAGGCGCTTGCGGGCAAGCCGGTCCTTCTGATGGCCACCGGTGGCGGCGAGAAGCATGCGCTGGTGATCGAACACCAGTTGCGTCCGCTCTTCGGCTTCTTCGAGGCGGCAACCCTTCCAACCGGCATCTATGCCTCAGGTGCCGATTTCACCAACGGCATCCCGGTGTCGCCCCCGTTGATCGCACGGATCGACCGCGCGGTGGCTCAATTTTCACCTTGGCTCAGCGGCACATCCGGCGTGAACGCCGCCGCCTGATCTCGCCCTTGCGATCGGATCACTTCCAACCTGCCCTTTGGCGGGACCAACCCCCTCTTGCCTGAAAGGTCCACCATCATGACCCAATCCCGCAAAATCCGCCTTGGCGCCTTCTTGCCCGGCGGTGGCCAGCACATTGCCGCATGGCGGCATCCGGACAGTCCAGCCAATGGCGCGACCAACTTCGCCTTCCACGTCAAGCTCGCACAGGAGGCAGAGCGCGGCCTCTTTGACGCCTATTTCCTTGCCGATGGTCTGGCCATCGCGTTCGGTGGCGGAATCGAGGGCGGCAATGCCAAAGTCGCAGGTCTTGAACCGGTCACGCTGTTCGCGGCCCTGGCACCCATGACAAAGAACCTCGGCTTCATCGCCACCGCCTCGACCACTTATGAGGAACCCTACAACACGGCCCGCAAGTTTGCCTCGCTGGACCTGATCTCGGATGGGCGTGCGGGCTGGAACGTCGTGACGACCGCGACCGAAAGCGCAGCCCACAACTTCAACCTGGACCAGCAGCATCCCCACGCCTTCCGCTACGAGCGCGCCGCAGAGCATGTCGAAGTGGTCAAGAAACTCTGGGACAGTTTCGAGGATGACGCCTTCCTGCGGGACAAGGAGTCGGGCCAGTTCTTCGATCCGGAGAAGGTCCACTATACCGACCACAAAGGCGAACAATTCAAGGTACGCGGCCCGCTGAACGTCAGTCGCTCGCCCCAGGGTCACCCGGTCATCGTCCAGGCCGGCCAGTCGGAAGACGGGCGCGGGCTCGCGGCAGCCACAGCAGAGGTGATCTTCACCGCCCACCAGAAACTCGACACCGCGCAGGAGTTCTACCGCGACATCAAGAACCGCGCCGCAGCCATTGGTCGCAACCCGGACCATGTCCTGGTCATGCCCGGCGTCTCGCCCTTCGTCGGTCGTACCGAGGCTGAAGCGCGCGAGAAGTATGACCGGCTCACCAGCCTGATCCTGGAAGAGGATGGCATCGCGCTGATCAAGGGCCTGACGGGAGGCACTTTGGACCTGACGGGGGTGGACCTTGACGGCCCGCTGCCGCCAGTGGAGCCGACCGAAGGTATGAAGTCGCGCCAGGCCCTGATCCGCCAGATCGCGGACGAGAACAATTTCACCATCCGCCAACTCTATCAATGGGTGGCCTCGGCGCGCGGGCATCTCACTGTAGTGGGGACACCTCAACAGATTGCCGACACGCTCGATGAGTGGTTCTCGAACGAAGCCGCTGACGGCTTCAACATCCTTCCGCCTTGGCTGCCGACAGGACTCACGGACTTTGTGGAGCTTGTTGTCCCGGAACTGCAGCGCCGTGGCCTTTTCCGCACTGCCTATGAGGGCAGGACCCTACGCGAGAACCTTGGCCTCCCCTTCCCTGAGAACCGCTGGACCGCCGCGCGCCGTCTGGCCCATGCCGCGGAGTAACCCTGATGACATACCAGAGCCTCGATTCCTCCTCGCTTCCGCCTTCTGACGAGGTCGCCCCCGGCGCAGCATGGTTGCATCGCGGGGCGGCGAGCGCCAAGGTCGCCGTGCGCCGTTTTGGCCTTGTCGCAGCCTTCCTCGCATTCTGGCAGCTTGGCGCGACTTATGGCTGGATCAACCCAACCGTCTTCCCGCCACTCGACAAGATTGCAGCAGCGACCTGGAACGGCATTTTCCACGGTCGCTTGCTGGGTGACATTTCGATCAGTCTGCAACGCTCCGGGATTGCCTTTGCGGCTTCGGTAGGCCTTGGCATTCCGCTCGGGCTGTTCATGGGGCAGATCCGCGCTGTGGAAGAGGCGCTGGACCCGATCTTGCAGTTCTTCCGCCAGACCTCTGCCCTGGCCCTCTATCCCGTCTTCATTCTGCTCCTCGGAATAGGAGAGGCATCAAAGGTCTTTGTCATCTTTTGGGCCACGTTGTTTCCCATCCTTTTGGCAACCATCGGGGGCGTGAAGGAAGTCGATAGCAAGCTTTTGGAAATGGCATCGACCTTCGGTGCATCGCGACTGACCATTTTTCGCAGGGTCGTGCTGCCGGCCTCGGTCCCCTCAATCTTCGTCGGCCTGCGCCTGTCCGCGACAACCGCACTTCTGCTGCTCATTGCGGCCGAAATGATTGGTGCCAACAGGGGACTCGGATTTCAGGTGATGAACGCCCAGTTCAATTTTCAGATCCCGCAGATGTTCGCTGCGATCTTCCTACTTGCTTTGCTTGGCCTGGCTGCCAACGCGATCCTTGTCACGCTCCAACGTCGCATTTGCCGCTGGGCCGACGTTCAGAACTAAGGAACGTCTGATCAACGCTTTCGGCTGCGCCGAGATTACCGTTTGAGGGTC
>JAFIEN010000227.1 GCA_020832515.1 Rubellimicrobium sp.
GCTGGCTCGCCCAGATGCGTGGTGGGCGCGCCTTCAAGGCCGTGGGCAGGCCGCGGTCAATTCCTGTCTGAGATAACACATCAAGAGACGATTTGTCCTATGGCGACCTCGATGGAGCCCTGACGGCTACCGCACGGAGAGACCTTTCCTCTCCCATTGGGCTCTCGCGCAGGCGGATCCTGCGCTGGTGCTGGTGAGCGGATCCAATCAGAAATGATCCTGGCCAGACCCTTGAGCCACGTGTTGCTGCCCCTCCTGGAAAGACAACGAGTCAGAAAAGTCATCGAAATCTCTTGCGGCAGTGGTGAGATGCCTCCCTACGGCAATGCCGGAAAGTCGCCACGTCGATACTGCTCGACCATCTGGCGCAGTGCCTCTGGCGACACGACCTCGACTGAATCGCCCCACATGTAGAGATGCCAAGCCATTTCGAGATGCCCTGAAGCGGTAAAGCGGATCGTCAGACTACCATCATGTTCCTCCGACATGACCTGCGTCGGATGAAACAGGAATTCCCGCGCTGTCTGGGCAGCAGCGGGACTGAAGCGCCACACGATCTCCCCGTATTCCCGATCGGCATGGTAGCTTCCGAAGGCCCTGGCAGCGTGAACAGAGACGTCGAAGGTCGGATCTCGGGGGAAGCTGTCCGCCTCCAGCCGGGCCGAAGTGATGCGGTCCAGCCGATAGTGCTGCATGCGCCCGTCGCCGCCTGCCTCGCGTGCGACCAGATAGCGCCGCGTGCCAAGCAGCAGTCCATGGGGTTCAAGCCGTCGCTCGCGCTCTGGCTCACGCCCGCCGGCATAGACCACAGTCAGGACATGCGGCCCCTTCAGTGCGGCACCGATGGCTCCCATCAATCCGGACGCCACCCGTACTTGCGGCCCGGGGCGCGATGCAAACCCATGCGCCTCCAGGACAGCTTCGGCATCCGCTTCGGCTCGCCGGGCATGGGGACCTGGCATCGCTGCGAGCAACCTGTCGCGCAGGCCCGACAGCGCCCGTGCTTCAGTGACCAACCCATCCCGATCGGTTCGACGGATTGCGAGTTCAAGCGCCGCGAGTTCGCTGTCGCGGATACCCTGAGCCAGCATCAGTCTCGCATCATCTGCGCGCAGTTTCCAGAACTTGCGGCGGTCGTCATGGATCCGGGTGGTGCAATTCGGGAAGATCTGTTCCAGAGCGTTCGTCATCCGCTGCGCGGTCCGTCGATCGACGGCAAATGACTCCTCGATGTCGCTCAGTGACACGCCGTCATAGCGGGCGGTCGCCAGTTCGGCGAGGCGAAGCAGGTCTGCAGCTTTCTGAAAGGACATGGGCGCCCCAGGTGACGTGACAGGATTTGCCACCCTTATGCGTCATGCTTGGGGTGTGAACGATTCCTTTACCACGTTCTTCGAACAACTCGCCCTTTCCTGGAGAATACTGATGCAGATGAACCACGCCGCATTTGTCCATTCGCCCGCAATTCGTGCTTCTCTCAAGCGTGGATGGGCTCGCCAGGCGATTACCACGGCTGAAAGGATAGCGCCGGATCTTCCGGGCCTGATCCGCATTGCCGCAGATATGCGCCCGAATTCCAAGGGGGTGGAACGCCTTGCAAAACGGCTCAAGGGCCGCCCTGGCGTGACACGCGTATCCATCGACCATGACAGAATGAGCCTGACCTTCACCACCCGAGTCGTGCGCGCAGTCGAGATCCGCGCCGACACCGAGACGGCGTTCGTCGAGACCAGCCTCATCTACCTCCGCACAAAGGTGGGCATGGCAGATCGCCGGCTCTGCTTTGGATTGTCAGCCGTCAGTTTTTGTCAACATGCGCTCGAACGTCTTGTCGAACGCTCGAACGTCACTCTTGGCACCGGGCTTCTGAGGCAGATCGATATTGAGGCGCATGCAATCTTCAAGGCCTGGCGCCGTGGGGCCCGGATCGTTGAAGCCGGCGACGAGTACTATCCTGCGGACACTCACGGATTGTGGGCTGGAGGGCATGACGAAATGGCCATGGAACAGGACTGGAATCTCAGCAACGCTTGCGGGCGGCTTCCAATTTTTTCGGCCCGCACTTTCCTGTCAGAGGCCGAGATGCGGCCTACCGTCTGGCTACGCTGGAAGGATGATCCCACCTGCCGCATGGGGTGACGTAACGCACTGAGAAAAAGTGATTTTCTGGCGAAACGCAGGACATGGCGTCGACGCCTGATAGCTACCATTTCGTCGATGCTGCCATCATGCGACCGCTTTGCCTTCATGGGCAAAGGGGTTGGCGCTTTGCTGGGACGCGGTGCACGGGCATCAGATCCATGAATGGTTGGTGACCGAGGTTTGGAAGAAAAGTACTCAGGCAACATTGACATTAAATGATGTCATTGTCATCTGCTTTTGTATGGAGGTACCTGCGATGACGAGCGACCTTGCACGACTGAAGGGATGGGAGGGGGGCATTGACGCGCTCATAGCTACCACAACCGCCTTGCTCACGCGGATTGAGGTCGAACGGGGGGAACTGAACCTTCGAACTGTGCGTGACTATCTCCAGCGAGGCCTTCTCGGCTCCACGGAACGGCGCGGAAAGGAGCTTCACTTCGGTTACGAACACATCCTGCGCCTGGCGGCAGTTCGCGTCCTTCTCGCCGATGGCTGGTCGCTAGCCAAGATCGCCGAGTTCCTGCGTCTTTCGGGCCTTTCGGACATCGAGAGCCTTCTGCCCTCTCCAAAGTCCGATGCGCTTGCCAAGCTTGACCGGATGCGCCGTGAAAGCAGTCCCCATGCACGTGACGTCGTGGCCTCGTCGGCCCCAGTCTCGGCCGCGCAGAGGGTTGCACGCGCGTCGGCACTCAATCTCGAACTGCGCGAGGCGATGCGTCGGCTGGGATTGCCCGAGGGCGCGCCTCCCGTTGAGGACCTGACCCTCGTCGCGATCGCACCGTGGTTTCAGATCCTGATCCAGCGAGACCGGTTGCCAGACCTCACGCTCGAGGATGCCGAAGAGCTCGGGCGCGCCGTGACGGCAAGCCTCACACATCTCATCACCAGAACAGGATACCGGAAATGATCGATCTCGACCTTATCCCGCTTCGTCCCGGTTTTCCTGTGGGCTCGGCGACTTCCCTGACCGTCCTGGTCCGCCTTTCCGCGGATGCGTCTGCGCTGCCCCCCGAAGGGCCGCGCCCCGGCCTGAACATCGCGCTTGTCCTCGATCGCTCGGGATCGATGTCAGGCCGTCCCCTGTCGGAAGCCAAGCGATGCGCGAAGGCGATCGTCGAGAGGCTCGGCGCTTCGGACAGACTTGCAGTCGTCGCCTACGACAACACGGCCGAAACCGTCTTTCCCTCGATGCCGGTCCGTGACCGTGACCTGATCAAGTCCAGCATCGATCGTATCGCGCCGGGAGGGACAACGGCGCTGCATGACGGTTGGCATCTTGGCGCCACGCAGGTTGCCCGCCACTTGAAGGCGGAAGACGTGTCGCGGGTCCTGTTGCTGTCGGACGGGATTGCCAACCACGGTCTGAGGGACCCCGATCAGATCGCGTCCCACTGCGCCGATCTGGCTGCGAGCGGGATCACGACGTCGACCTACGGCCTTGGCCTCAACTTCAATGAAGATCTGATGAGCCGGATGGCCCAGCAAGGTCAGGGGCAGGCACATTATGGCCAGACGGCGGAAGATCTCATGGAACCGTTTCAGACCGAGTTCGACATGCTCGCTGCACTGGTTGCCCGCAAGGTGCGATTGTCTCTCAGCGGATCTCCCGGATGCCACATCCACCTTCTGAACCATGAACAGCGTGATGCCGCGGGTCGGATCATCCTCCCGGACCTGGCACGGGCTGGTGACATCTGGCTTCTGCTGCAGATCGACATCGCCGAAGCATCCCCGGAGCCTGCGAATGGTGGGAAGATCCGTGTCCTGAGCGCCGAGCTTGCCTTTGAGACCATTGATGGCGACAGCAGGAACACCGGTCCCTTTCATCTCGATCTCGATCCCATGACACCTGCCGCTCACGCGGCCCAATCGGAGAATGTCACAGTCCGGGCACGGCTCACCGAGATAGAGGCCGCCAGATTGCAGGAGCGGGCAAGGGTTGCCGCCCAAGGTCGGGATTGGGAGACCGTCGACCTTCTGATCTCGGAGGCCGAAGCGCTGGCCGGACAGAACGAATGGGTTCGCAGCAGCATGGCAACGCTTCGCGGCTATGCCGCACGACGCGAGGTTCGAATGTTCTCCAAGGAGGCGCGCTACAAGTCGCAGACCATGCGCAGTCGCATGGTCGCCCGATTCGAGGACAGCGGTTTCGATCGTGCGTCCGAGGCGCAGGCGCCACGGTACCTGCGGCGTAAGCTGGAACAGGGGCGCCGATCGAGCGACGAGGATTGAGGTCGTCTCGATCTGCTGGCCAGTAGGTGAGATCCACCCGCCCGGGTGCCTTGAAGGGCCGTGGTTCATGGTGTCGCTAAGGTCTCGTTCATCGAGACTGCCGAGATGTCGATGAAATGCGACAATGCTGATGAAAGTGGGGGAATGGCGATGGCTGACAACGGCAAGCAAAGACTGACGGCCGCAGAGGCCAAAGGCATGCGCACGGCACGAGAGCTGGAAGGCCATCTTGCCTGGCTCGACACATTCACACCTGCAGCGCTGGGCGTGCTCGCGATTGCCTCGGGCATCTATACCTATATCGGTGTGACGTCGCTGCTTGAAGATACCGGTGCGATGAGCTTCTTCGCGGCAGTGGCCTATTCGGTTGCGGTATCGGTCGGCATCTTCGTGTTCTGGAGCTACATGCTGCGGCTTCTGCCGGCGATGCGGACCTCGAGCGGCTTCCTCGGTCTGACGGTTGCGACCTTCGTGGGCTCGCTTGCGATCATCGCAATGTCGAGCTGGCTCAACGCGGCCGCGCTGGCGGGCTCTGCCGCTGTCGAGCAGCATCTGGAGATCACGGTTCGGGATTACCAGTCAGCACTTGAACAGGCGCATGACATTGCCTTGTCAGGCCAGGCCTTGAAGCGTGAGGTCCAGCGGTCTCGAGAGACTTTCGAGGCGCTCGCCGAACAGGAACGGACCGGGCAGTTGTCCGGGACGGCAGGCGAGGGCGCGGTCTTCCGGGTTCTGTCACAGAAGGCCGACGAACTGCGCAATCTCGAACTTCAGATTGAAGCCCAACAGCCACCGATCGAGGCAGCCTATGAACAGGGGAACGAGATCCTCGGTCGGATGCGGGCACTCACGGTAGCACCGGGGCCGGTGGAGCAGCGCTCGGTCATGTTCTCGGAAGAGAGTGTGAGGCTTGCTGGCGTGATCACGAATCTCAACCAGTATTCTGTTGCCGGGTTGGTCGCCCGGGCTGCGGAGGATCTGCCTGCATCGGTGGTGTTGCCGGATCTCGATGGGCGGACCTCGACAATCAGGGACGCGCAATCCTCCACCATTGCTTCCGTGCTTAATGCGCTTGATCAGAGGAGCCAGACACTTGGCCGCGCGGCAGCAGAGGTACTCGCGATGGCTCCTCCGCAGGAGACGGCCTATAACCCCATTTCGAGCGCGGATGCCGTCATCAAATATGCGGGCAACTTCGTCCCTTCATGGGCGGGTGCTATCGCCATCGACCTTCTGCCAGGCATTCTTGTCTTTGTGCTGGCCATCACGCAATCGGCAATCCGAAACGGACGGGATGGTCTCAGCATCGAAGAGACGCTGACCTTGGCCGATCTCAAGGCGGCCATGAACGCGATGAGGGAGGTAGAGGAATCGATGGGCGACGCCGACACCGAGATCCTTCGGCGCCTCAAGAGGAGCCCCCAGGCAGAGACGCCACGTGCAGCTGCGGAGTAGTCGGATGGGGCCGCTGGTCCAGCGTTGGCGAAACCTGACGATCGGATCCGGCCTGAAGCTTGTTCTGGTCGCGCAAGCCTTTGCGGCCGCATTTCTGTTGATCGCCGATATCGGTGGCCGGTGGTCCGCCAGTTCGTTCCCGTCCGACGGTCGGGATGTGGGCCCGGTTCGGGAGGGTGAACAGGTTCTGCCATATGATTTGCGCCGATCTGTCCCGCTGCTTGTGAATCCGGACTTGATGCTCGAGGTCGACGTTCCCAGGACGATCCCGTCCCGACTGGCGTTCTCGGCGTTCGAAACCGACGAATTCGGCCCTTTGGTTCTGATCAATGGTCAAATCCGACCTGACGATGCGCAACGCTTCGAGGCTTACATCGCTGGGCTCAGCGAACCACCTCGGGCCGTGGCACTCAACAGCCCGGGGGGGATCGTCGACGAAGCCCTCGCGATAGGGCGACTTCTGAGGGCAATGGAGTTCGATACTCTGGTCCTGCCGGGCATGATCTGCCTGTCCTCATGCCCGTATGCCCTTGCTGGTGGCATTGAACGAACCGTATCGCTTCAGGGTATCGTTGGGCTGCATCAGCACTATTACGAAGTGCCACGATATCTCCCGGTCTACTTCGCGGTCGAGGACATTCAACAAAACCAGGGCCGGACCATGGTTCATCTCATCGAGATGGGAGTCGATCCAGGTCTGATGGTCTATAGCCTCGCGACTCCGCCCGATGAAATCTACGTACTGGTCGAGGAAGAACTCATGGCAAGTCGACTTGCCACAAGATTACTGTACCTTGTCGAGGATTGAAGGTGAGTCGACGAGATGTCTGCTGTGGACATCTTCCTGAGAGCCCCAATCGCGATGACACCCGCAAACCGGACAGTCTCGCACCTTGGCCCTGTAAAGGCAGGCTGGCTCGGCCTGCCACTCACCCCACCACCAGCCGCCGCCTTGGATTGACCCGCTCGCGCCACGCCAGCGCGGCCGCCACGCCGCCCACGATGTGCATGATCGCATCGACGGTGTCGGGATCCGTGACCCACGGCCAGTCGAGGCCGAGCAGCGCCAGGACGGGCGCAATGACAGCCATCACCGTCAGCCACCAGGAGCGGGCTTGCCAGAAGGGGAGCGGGGGGAGTTGGTCTTGCA
>JAFIEN010000228.1 GCA_020832515.1 Rubellimicrobium sp.
TTTGGCGGTTCAGGGGTCTCCCTCGGGTAATGTGGGGGGGGGTGGCGGCGGCTATGGGCCGCCGCAGCCCCGGGGCATCAGTTCATGCTGTTGACGATGTTGTCCGTCGCAGGCGCGGAATAGACCGTCTGCCAGGCGTCCAGCAGATTGTCGCGCGTCACCGGCAGTGCCGGAAGGGCGACGAAGGCCGGGGCCTCCTTGCCCAGCAGGCCGTAGCCGGCAAGCAGTGCCTCGGTCACACCCTGATCGAAGGGACGCTGCGCACCAAGGCCGTAGATCATCCCGCCCTGCGCCATGTTGATGGCGACATTCTCGCCAAGGTCGATGGTCGTGATGACAAGATCGCTCCGGCCTGCGGCGCGTGCGGCGGCCAGAACACCTTCGGCGGGCACGTCCCAGACGGCCCAGATGCCGTCGATGCCGGCATTGGCCGTCAGCATGGCGCCCGCGGCGCGGTCGGCATCGCCTGAAAAGTCAGGACCGCCGATCCCCTGTTGGGCGACGATCGAGATGCCGGGATAGTCGGCCTCGATCGTGGCCTTGAAGGCATCGAACCGCTGCCGCGTCACGAAGAAGTCGGCCGCGTGATAGACGATGCCGATCTGTCCCTCGCCGTCCAGCGCCTGCGCCATCAGATGGGCCGAGGCGACGCCGTTGCCGTAGTTGTCGGCCGAGACAGAGGCGATATAGTCCTGCCCGGCGCCAAAACCTGCGGGGACGTTGTCCATGAAGACAAGATGCACGCCGGCATCGGCCGCCGCACGATAGGCGCTGGCCGTGGCGACGGGATCGGTCGGGATCGACACGATGATGTCGGGCGACTGGGCCATGATCGTTTCAAGATCGGCCACCTGCTTTTCGGCGCGGAAACCCGCGTCGGTCACTGCGATGACCTCAACCCCCATCTCGGCGAACTGGGCGCGCAGACCTGCTATCTGGGCCCGGCTCCAGTCGTTGCCGCCATAATGCATGACGATGGCGGCTGTTGCGCCCATTTCGCGGATCTGTGCCAGTTCCGCGTCGGTCAGCACGATGTCCGAGGCCGGTGCGGGGGCCTCGCCGTTGGGGCCAAGCGACAGGACCGTGTCCTGAAGGGCGGCCAGTGCTGCGGCGGGGCCGTCGGCGATGGCGGGAAGGGCGGACAAGGCAAGCGCAAGGGCGCCAGCGCTGCCCAGAAGGCTGCGGCGGGTGATCATCTGTTTCCTCCCAATGATCTGTGGTGGTCGGGTCCGTGGTGCCGGGGGTCAGACCCCTGCGGCCTCTTTCAGGAAGGCGCGGCTCAGGCGCGCGCCCTCTTCGGGGTCGTCCCATGCGTCAAGTTCGGTGCAGATCCAGCCGTCGAAGGCGGTGTCGTGCAGGGCGTCAATAATCGGTCCGGTCGGAACATCGCCCCGGTCAAGTGGGGTAAAGGCGAAGGGATCGCGCTGCAGCCCCTTGAGATGCACATAGCTGATGCGGTCGCTGTGGCTTCGGATCAGTTCGGCCGGGTCGCCTCCGGCGGCGGCCAGATGCGCGGTATCGGGGCAGAAGTCGATCTCGGTCAGCTCGAAGATGCGGGCCACTTCGGCAGGGCCTTCGACGATGGTCGACAGATGCGGATGGTAATGCGCCGTCATGCCGCGCGACCGTGCCAATGCCGTGACGCGGTCAAGCGCGGCCCCTAGCTTGTGGAAATCGGCATCCCGTGTTCCGTCAAAGCGCTTCGCCCCGCCACCCACCACCAGATGCGGCGCGCCCAGTTCGGCAGCGCGATCGGCAGCGCGCGTGATGCGGTCAAGCTCTTCCGGCAGGATGTCGTCGAAGATGAAGTTCGCTCCGGAATAGACCGCGACGAGGCTTAGCCCGTAATCGTCCAGTAGCCGACGAAACTCCGGGGCGGTGCGCTCCAGAAGGTTGCCGTCGAAGACCTCGACCCCTTCATAGCCGGCCGCCGCGATCCCCGCGAAGGCCCGGTCCATGTCGCCGAGGGTGCGATAGGTCAGTTGGGTGATCGAGGTCACCCCCACTGCATCGCCGCCGAGCATGCCCCAGCAATTGGCCTGATAGGCCAGTTTCCAGTCCGTCATCGCTGTTGTCCTCCTCCGGGGTGCGCGGCTGTGCCGTCGTGATCGGTCGCCGCGCTGGCGGCATGGAACCGCCCTTGACCCTACTTATGTCGCATGTGCCACGCCGTCAATTCATTTTGTGCAGATACATGACAACTTCTGCTGATTATAGGCAAAAGTTACGACTTGCCCAACGTAATCCCTGCGCGCTAGACCTTCCTGAGGTTGAGAAAGGAGCTGTCACCCGTGCCGCTTGCCGCGTTCGACACGAATCAGGACAGGCCTCGCGGCCGCCCGAAATCGAGCGAGTCCGCAGCGACAAGCCTTGCGGAGGTGCTGAACCTCGTGCGTTCGGGGATCGCCACGACGCGGCAGGAACTCGAACGCTACAGCGATTTCGGCCGATCAGTCGTGGCCGACAGGGTGGCGCTGCTGACGGAACTTGGCCTTGTGGACGAAAGCGAAAGCGGAACGGCAACGGGGGGGCGGGCCCCGCGTCTGGTTCGGTTCTGCCCCGACCGGGGCCGGCTCATGGTTGCCATGGTCGAACAATCCGCCCTTGGAGTCGGGCTGGCCGACATGTCGGGCCGCCTCCTGACCGAACATCATGAGGCGCTTGATACCGGTCTTGATGCCGGGGCCACGCGTGACCGGCTTGTCGCCCTGTTTCGCTGGCTTCTGTCGCGGCACGGGGAGGCGCCTGCGATCTGGGGCATCTCGATCGCGGTTCCCGGTCCGGTGCTGACGGTGCAGGATTCGCCGGTCCTGACGACAACCCCGGATTTCCTGCCCGGCTGGCGCGATGCGCGGCTGGTCGAGACCCTGATTGAGGAATTCGGCTCGCCGGTCTGGATGCGATCGGGTGTCGAGACGATGACCATGGGCGAGATGCGCGACGGTCAGGGGCAGGGGGTCGAGAATTTGCTTTTCGTCAAGGTCGGACGCCGGATCGGGGCGGGGCTGGTCAGCCGGGGGCGGCTTTTTCGCGGCGCGGGCGGTGCAGTCGGCCTGATCGGACAGCTTCCCGTGACCGGGCCCGAGGGCGAGGGCACGCTGGATGCTCAAGCGGGGGCGGCGATGGTGGAACGGGCAGGCCGGGCCCTTGCCGTATCCGGCGAAAGTCCGGCCCTCGCCGATATCCTGCAGCGCGGTGGCGAGATCGGCGTGAACGAGGTCTGTCAGGTCGCCCAGATGGGCGATCCCGCAGCGATGGAAATCGTCACCCGATCAGGCCGGCTGATCGGGCAGGTCGTGGCGACCCTTGCCTCCATGCTTGATCCTCGCCTGATCGTTCTGGCGGGGACGCTGGCCCAGACCAATGACATCTTTTTGGCCGCTGTCCGCGAGACAGTCTATCGGGTCTCACATCCGCTGGTGACCAGAGATCTGCGCATTCTGCGATCTCAAATGGGGGGCTCTGCCGCGCTGACGGGTGCTGCGTGGATCGGCACCGAAGAGCTGTTCCGTCCTGACCTGCTGAAGGAGTGGGTGCTGTCGGGAAGCCCGCGCATGCTGCCCGCGCTTCAGGCGGTGCAGCGACGTGACTGACGCAAGACGGGGGATGCGATGACGGTTCTTGGTCTTGGTCCGCATGGAGAACGCGCAGCGCCGCCCGAACGGGTGACGCTTTTGCCGGACGATATTCGCGCTGCGCGACAGCGCCGATTCCGGGTCGGGATCGTCATGCATACGCTGGAAAGCGACTGGGCCATCCGCGTCGTGCGCGGCATGGTCGGGACGTTAGGGGAATGCGGGGCGGCAGTCATTGAGGTGATCGACTGCGGGTTTCGCCCGGATCGCCAGATCGCGGCCCTCGACAGGCTCAGGGAAGAGGCGCCGGATGCGATAATATCGCTGCCTGTGGCCAATGCATCCGTGGCCGAGGCACATATGCGGGTCACCCGAGCCGGTATCCGACTGACCCTGGTCGACAATGTGCCGACCGGCCTACTTCCGGGCCCTGACTACGTGACCCTGGTTTCGGCCGACAATTTCGGCCTTGGCCGTATCGCCGCCGAGCTTTTGGCACCGCATCTGCCGGATGGGGCGCGGATCGGCCTTCTGGGCTATGACACGGACTTCTTTCCGTCCAACCAGCGCGAGATCGCCTTTCAGAGATGGATGGAAACCAATCGCCCCGATGTCTCGGTCAGGGTGGCCCGATTCACCGACATGGACGAAACCCCTTCCGTGACTCGCGATTTGCTAGACGAAGAACGGGAGCTGGAGGGCTTGTTTGCTGTCTGGGATACCCCCTGTGTCAGCGCGATAGCCGAGATCGCGAGACGGGAGAGGTCGGTCAAGGTCACGACGACCGACCTTGGCCGGGAGGTGTCGATCTCTTTGGCGAATGGCGGACCCGTTGTGGGAATAGCGTCGCAGCGTCCGTTTCAGCAGGGTGAAACAGTCGCCCGCGCCGTTATCAACAATCTTCTTGGTCGGAATTGTCCGGACTGGATCGCACTTCCCGGATTGTCAGTCAGTCAGGCCAATGTTGTCGAGGCGTGGCAAGCCGTGTGGCGCGAGGCCGCCCCGCGCGAGATTCTAGAAGGGCTGAACCTGATCAGTCGAAGCGCCAGGTGAAGATTGTGGCTAGCTGATTGCGGGCGGCAACCCAATCCCCGACTGCGCGGCCGCCCTTCTCGAAGTTTCGGATGGTGAAAAAGATCATCTTCGTGGCGGCCTCCTTGGTTGGGAAAGAACCGCTCAGATCATCCAGATCCCGCACAGGGCGCCTGACGCCAATGCATTCGCGGAATCGTTCATAGGCACCATCAAGCGCGAATGTCTGGATTTCTTCGTCTGCTTCAGCCGCTCGCAGCTCGACTACATCCTGCGGACCTGGCTGCGTCACTACAATGTCTAGCGCCCGCATCGTGGACGGGACATAGGGAACAATGTGCTGCAAGTCGATTTCCGACCCGTCCGTGACGGCCCGATCCGCCGCAACCGCCAACTTGGCGGCATTGTCACATCCTATACCCGCGACGCCGCGTGAGTGCCTCTATCCGAGAAAAAATTCCACGATGTCAACGTGATGGACCTCTCCCACATTCTTGCACCCCTCTCAGGGAAGGCCAAAACCGCTGGGGGCTGCTGGTGACATCACGGGACCGCGGCAGGCGAAAAGACAGAACCGTAACGATCCGTCTGGTCCGCGCGATGACGCCAAGATGTGCCGCCAAGCTGCATCGTGATCCCCTGCCGAGATAATGGCGAGCGGACACCATCGCGCCGATGGGGGGTGATCCCGTCATCAGCCTGCCTGCAGAGGCATCCTGACCAAGCAGGCCCGCGCAGAACATCACGGTGACGATCAGCGCCAGCTACACCACTCGACGGGGCATTATCCCGTTTCGGGCGGTCAAGACTTGACGCGACATGAGCGGTGAGACAAACCCATCTCTGCCACCAATGCATTCCCTACGGTCCAATCTTCGCCAAATGCTCCCCTCTTGATGAACCTTCGGTGGAGGCTTGATCGGAAAAACCCCCGATCCGGCCTGGTTCGACCAGCCGATGCCCGAGGCGGTGGCGGCGTAACCGAGGCGGAAAAGCACTCTTAGAAGACCTTCGGAACCTGTTCAGATCAACCGAACCACCTCTCCAGTTCTGCATGCCGGGGATTCAGACAGCAAAGGAAGTCCACATTGGCACATGTCGGGACCGTCATTCGTCCGTTGACTTCCAGCGATCGTCGGGGCTGGCGCGCGCTTTGGGACGGGTATCTGCGCTTCTACCGCGCCGAGTTGCCCAAGACGGTGACGGACGCGACCTGGGCGCGATTGCTGGATCCGGCCAGCCCCTACCGTGCGATTTGCGCCGAAGATGGTAGCGGGATCGTCGGTCTGTGTCATTCGGTCATCCACGCCACGACGTGGGACATACGTCCCGTCTGGTATCTGCAGGATCTGTTCGTCTTGCCTGCGGCGCGGGGGTGCGGCACCGGCAAGTCCCTGATCCTCGCGGCCGAGGCAGCGGCCCGTGCCGAAGGGTGTGGGCTCGTCTACTGGCAGACGCAGGAGTTCAACGGCCCGGCGCGCGCGATTTACGAAACGCTGGCCACCCGTATGTCGGTCGTCGTTTATGAGAAAGGCTTGTAAACCGACATTCCCCAAGTGGCCTGCCGCCTGACGGCAGGACCGCCTGATTGCGCCAGTTGAACAAGCGTTTTTCGCCCCGAGCGGGGTCGGCGGTCGCGTAAACGCCGCTCGGGGCGGATCGGGCCGCGAAGCCGCCTCTTCGTGGCCTGGTGGCGACGTTTTTCAGCGCGGCGGACGGATCTGTCCTGCGGCTTTCGTTTAGTCTTCGTCCGAATTCCGTTCATGCGCGTGACTGTGGCGCTCGAAGGCGGCGGATCGCGGCGAGGATGGCGCGCGGCATCGTACCGGTGACCGCCACCTCGGCCAACTGGAAGGCGATGGCGCGGGTGTCACGGACCATGGCCAGCCGCATCCGCTCCCAGGCCTCCGATGCGACATCGCGCAGCAATCCCTGCGCCGCGCCAAAGCCGCCCGCCCCCTGCACCAGACGGCCGAACTGGTGAACCAGCTCGCCCGCCGCCACGACCAGCGCGCCGATCCCCGTCCGGCTCGGGCAGTGCCGGCATCGACCCCGCGACACGAGCTTGCTCTGCCTGGCAGTACGATCCCACCGGGGCACGCGCCGCTTAGCCCACCACCAGCTTCCGCCCCGGATTGACCCTCTCGCGCCAGGCCAGCGCGGCGGCGATGCCGCCCACGACGTGCATGATGGCGTCGAGTGTGTCGGGATCGGTGACCCATGGCCAGTCGAGGCCGAGCAGCGCCAGGACGGGCGCAATGACGGCCATGAGGGTCAGCCACCATGAGCGGGCCTGCCAGAAGGGGAGCGGGGGGAGTTGGTCTTGCATCGGGGTTCTCCTCAGAGACG
>JAFIEN010000229.1 GCA_020832515.1 Rubellimicrobium sp.
TCGGCCCCGAGGGCGCGGGCAAGAGCCACCTCGTCCGCCTCTGGCAGACCGCCAACGGGGCCGAGACCCGCACCGCCCGCGCGCTTGCCCTCCAGCCCGCGCTGCCACCGCCCGGGGGGCATCTGGCCGTCGAGGACATGGACCACCTGCCGACCGAGGCGCAGGCCCCGCTTTTCCATATCCACAACCATCTGGCGGCGACCGGCGGATCGCTTCTGATGACCGCGCGCACGCCCCCGATACGCTGGCCGATCACCCTGCCCGATCTTGCCAGCCGCCTGCAGGCCACCGCCGTGATCCGCATCGAGGATCCTGACGACCGGCTGCTGCACGCGATCCTGGCCAAGCTCTTTGCCGACCGCCAGATCACGCCGCCGCCCGCTCTTCTGGACTGGCTGGCCCGGCGGATCGAACGGTCGTTCGCGGCCGCGCGGCGGATCGTGACGGCGCTCGACACGGCCGCGCTCGAGACGGGCCGGCCCGCCAGCATCGCTCTTGCGCGGACGCTTCTGGACAAGACCGGTCCCGAGGCAGAATAGTAATTCAATCCTCAGTCATGGGCGTGTCATCTTCGCGCCCCAGAAGGCGCTCATGTCCCACGCCGATTTCCTTGCCGCCCCCTTTCCCGAGGCCACCGAAGTGGCCGAGGACCTGACCGGCCCGCTGCGCTACCAGAACCGCGAGCTGAGCTGGTTGGCCTTCAACTGGCGGGTGCTGGAAGAGGCCGAGAACCCCCGTGTTCCCCTGCTCGAACGGGTGCGCTTCCTGTCGATCTCGGGCACCAATCTGGACGAATTCTATACCGTCCGCGTCGCGGGCCTGCGCGAACTTGCGCGCTCGGGCAATGTGACGCCCGCCGCCGACGGGCTGACCCCGGCCGAGCAGCTCGTGCAGATCGACGCCGACGCCCGCCGCCTGATGCAGCGCCAGCAGGCCCTTTTCCGCAGCCTCTGCGCCGATCTCAGGGCCGAGGGCATCGCGCTGATGACTGCCGCCGAACTCGCATCGGCCAGGCTGAGCGCGTCCGAACGGACACATCTCGAGGATGTGTTCCTCAATCAGGTCTTTCCCGTCCTTTCGCCGCTTGCGATCGACCCGGCCCATCCTTTCCCCTTCATTCCCAACGAAGGCTTCGCCCTGGGTCTCGAGCTTGAGCGGACCTCCGACCAGCGCCGGCTGCAGGCGCTTGTGCCCGTGCCCCATCAGATCGCGCGCTTCGTGCCGCTGCCCACCGAAGGCGGCCACCGCTTCCTCCCGCTCGAGGAACTGATCTTGCTGTTCATAGACCGGCTTTTCCCCGGCTATCGCCTCAAGGGCCGCTGCGCCTTCCGGGTTCTGCGCGACAGCGATCTCGAGGTCGAGGAAGAGGCCGAGGACCTGGTCCGCGAATTCGAGACCGCGCTCAAGCGCCGCCGCCGGGGCGAGGTCATCCGCATGAAGATGAGCGCGAATGCCCCGGCTGCCTTGCGTGAACTGATCATGGAGGAACTGCCGGTCGAACCCGAAGAGGTGGTCGAGGTCGAGGGCATCGTCGGCATCGGCGCGATCAAGGAGCTTGTCCTCGACAAGCGGCCCGACCTGCTCTGGCCCCCCTTCACGCCCCGCGTGCCCGAACGCGTGCAGGACCATGACGGCAACATGTTCGCGGCGATCCGCCAGAAGGACATGCTGCTGCATCATCCCTACGAGACCTTCGACATGGTCATCCGCTTCCTGCAGCAGGCGGCGCGCGATCCCGATGTCGTGGCGATCAAGCAGACGCTCTACCGCACCTCGCGCAACTCGCCCATCGTGGACGCGCTCTGCGAGGCGGCCGAGGACGGCAAGTCCGTCACCGCGCTGGTCGAACTCAAGGCCCGTTTCGACGAGGCGGCCAACATCCGCCAGTCGCGGCGGCTGGAACGGGCCGGCGCGCATGTCGTCTACGGCTTCACCCAGTTCAAGACCCACGCGAAGATGAGCGTTGTCGTGCGCCGCGAAGGCGACCGGCTGGTCACCTACAGCCATTTCGGCACCGGCAACTACCACCCGATCACCGCGCGCATCTATACCGACCTGTCGCTTTTCACCTGCGATCCCGCGCTGGGGCGGGATGCAACCAAGGTCTTCAACTACATCGGCGGCTATGCCCAGCCCGAGGGGTTGGAGAACCTCGCCATTTCGCCCCTGAACCTCAAGCAGCACCTGATCGACATGATGCAGGCCGAGGCCGAACATGCCCGCAAGGGCCGCCCGGCCGAGATCTGGGCCAAGATGAATTCGCTGATCGAGGAAGACGTGATCGACGCGCTTTACGCCGCAAGCCAGGCGGGGGTGAAGATCAGCCTCGTGATCCGCGGGATCTGCGGCCTGCGCCCCGGCATTCGCGGCCTGAGCGAGAACATCCGCGTCAAGTCCATCGTCGGGCGGTTTCTCGAACACAGCCGGATCATCTGCTTCGGCAACGGCCACGGCCTTCCGGCGCAGAAGGCGCGGGTCTACATCTCGTCGGCCGACTGGATGGGCCGCAACCTCAACCGCCGGGTCGAGACGCTGATCGAGGCGACCAATCCCACCGTCAAGGCGCAGATCATGGACCAGATCATGGCCGCAAACCTTGCCGATGTGGCGCAAAGCTGGATCATGAAGCCCGATGGCAGCTTCACCCGCGCGGAATTGCCGGCCGACGGCGGTTTTGCCTTCAACTGTCACCGGTTCTTCATGGAGAACCCCTCGCTCTCGGGCCGGGGATCGGCCGGCGCCTCGGACGTGCCGCAGCTGACACATAGCCACGACTGAGCACCGGAGGGTGCGCCAAAGGAGGCGCATGCGATTGACAGGGGATGCCGCCCCGGCCCACAGTCGAGGTTCAACGGGCCCACGCGATCAGACGACGCGACCCGGAGGGGCGATGGACGGACGCACCGATACCGAAGATGACCGATGGCACCCCTTTGGCGGCAAGGTCATCGGAGGCGGCGCGGAAGGCACGATGCCGCGGCTGGGCGTTGTCGATGTCGGATCGAACTCGGTCCGTTTCGTCGTGTTCGACGGAGCCGCGCGCTCACCGGCCTATTTCTACAATGAAAAGGTGATGTGCGCCCTGGGCGCGGGACTGTCGCGGACAGGCACACTCAATCCCGAGGGCCGGGTCCGCGCATTGGCAGCCCTTCGCCGCTTCGCGGCACTCGCGCGCGGGATGGACCTGCCTCCGATCACCGCCTTCGCCACCGCCGCCGTGCGCGAGGCCCGCGACGGGCGCGCCTTCTGCGCCGAGGTGGCGCGCGAGACGGGGATCGAGCTCAAGATCATTCCCGGCGATGAAGAGGCGCGGCTCTCGGCCCAGGGCGTGCTTCTTGGCTGGCCCGGCAGCTACGGCCTTGTCTGCGACATCGGCGGATCCTCGATGGAACTGGCCGATCTGGCCGAGGGTCAGGTCGGGCGGCGACTGACCTCGCCGCTGGGGCCATTGAAACTGCGCGAGATCAAGGGCGCGAAGGCGCTTGCCACCCATATCGACACTGTGATGGCCGATCTGCATCGCCAGATGAAGGGCGAGACGGGGATGCGGCTGTTCCTTGTCGGCGGCTCGTGGCGGGCCATCGCACGCATCGACATGGACCGGCGCAACTACCCGCTGACGGTGCTGCACGAATACCGCCTGACGCCCGAGCAGGTGGCCGAGACGCGGACCCATATCGCCAAGGCCGATCTTGCGGCGATCCGCGCACGCGCGGGCCTGTCGGTCGAGCGGGTCACGCTGGTGCCGCTGGCGATCCAGGTGCTGGACGCGCTGGTGCGGGTGTTCCAGCCCAAGGACATCACCGTGTCGGCTTATGGCATCCGCGAAGGGATGCTTTACGAACAGATGGCACCCGACCTGCGCGAAAGCGATCCGCTGATCGAGGCCTGCCGGTTTGCCGAACGCAAGGATGCCCGCCTGCCCGGCTTCGGCGATGTGCTCTACGCCTTCGTCCGGCCGCTCTTTCCCGATGCCGATTGGCAGCACGAACGACTGATCCGGGCCGCCTGCCTGCTGCATGATGTCAGCTGGCGCACACATCCCGATTATCGCGCCGAGACCTGTTTCGACAACGTCACCCGCGCCAATCTGGGCGGGTTGAAGCATAACGAACGGGTTTTTGTGGGGCTTGCGCTGCTTTTTCGCTATTCGAGCAAGCGGTCGGCCGCGCGGTATGAATCGCTTTTCGGGCTGGTCAGTACCACCGAGCGGCACGACGCCGAGGTGCTGGGTCGGGCGATGCGTCTGGGCGCAATGCTCTGGCTGGGGGCGCATGATGCGCCGGGGCGGCTGGAGTGGGATCCGGTCGCGTTGCGGCTGCGGCTGGTTCTGGAACGCCGGGCCGAGCCGCTGTTCGGAGAGGTGGCCGATGCGCGCCTCAAGGCGTTGGCCTCGGCCATGGGGGCCGAGGTGGCCGTCGAGATTCAGGACTGACACGACCCCGGAGCAGCATGGGGGATGAAATCCAGGGGCGACGGGATCCGGCGGGGGGATGAAATTTGGCCAAATTCCATGGCCCTTCCGTCACCAGCCACCCCGTCCCTGCCCCGGCGGGCACGCGTCCCTGTGCCAAAGGTCGGCCCATTGCAACGGGTCAGAGGTCTATCGGTCCTGCCTCGTCATCTTCGGGCGCCTGATAGGGCGGCGCATCAGCCCGCCGCCGGATCAGGATATCGCCGTTTTCCAGGAATTCGGGCGCTTCGTAATGGCGGATACTGTCGATCCGCGACAAAAGCTCGGCCAGGGCAGGTCCCATCTCCTCCGAAAGGGCGCGTAACGAGGGTTCGATCTCGCGCGCCATGTCATCGGCAAGTGCGCCCAGCTCGTTCAGCCTTGGCTCGATCTCCTGCATCAGGCCGCGCAACAAAAGCCCCGCACCTTCCTGAAGAAGGTCAAGACCCTGCCCGACCTCGCCTTCTTCATCCTCCTCGCCGAGTTGCGCAGGAAGGATCTGGGCGGTGAGTGGCAGGGCCGGGGCAAGCGACACGGCCAGTGAAAGTGCGATGGGGGCCAGACTGTGTTTCATGGATACCTATATATGCGGGCTTGCCTGCGGCTCCAAGATGCTTGTGTTCACACTTGCCCGATCACAGCTCGATGTCGAGCGTAAGCGGGAAATGGTCCGAGGCCGCAAGCAATGCGGATCGCAGATCGGCATCGCGAAAGCATTCGGGATCATCGAACGGATGCCAGATCCGCCAGGCCGGCCGACGTGCCATCAGATCGGGCGAGACCATGATGTAGTCCAGCAGTGCCGACAGGTGGTGGCCGTCGGGCGGCATGGCAAAGCGCGCCGTGGCCGGCATGACCCCGAAGCGGCGGGACATGACCATATGGGCATGCGGGTCGAACATCGGCACGCGGCGATCCTCGCCCAGCACAATCTCGACGCCCGAGCGGTTGAACAGCTTTTCATATTCGTCCAGCCCCGGGCCATCGTTCAGATCGCCAAGAACGATCAGCGACTCGGCCGCATCAAGATGGGCGTCGATCCTTTCGCGCAGCCAGACGCATTGCGCCAGTTGCTTGCGCCGGTTCTCGATCGACTGGCGCATGATCTCGGCCTCGGTGCGGGCCCCATGCGGCGCCTTGGACTTGGCATGGACCCCGATCATGCGGAAGGCCCGGCCGCCCGCGCTGCGCGCCGCCACCTCGAGCGGCGGCTTGGCCCAGGTCACCATGTCGGGTTGGCCATCGAGATCGAGGTCGATGCGGAAGACGCCGTCGAAGCGCGGGGCGACACGGCTGCCCTTCTTGCCGGTCGGGCTGCCGCGCGGGGCGTGGCGGGCATGCAGCCGGTCGGGATCGTAGAGGAGCGCGATCTGCTGCTGCGGATCGCCCGGGAAGCCGACAAGCACCGCATGGCTTCGCAGTTCGAAGGTTTCGGCGAATGTGGCCAGTGCCTTTGCGGTGCTGCGGCGGCCGGTGGTGCCCGGGGCCTCGATCACCATGATCGCATCTGCCTGAAGGCGGCGGAAGACGTGACCCGCCGCCTCGAACTGCTGCGCGCGGGTCACGTCGCGCAGGGCTGCCCAGCTGCCATCGGCCAGCGGCCGACCGTTGTCGTCGAACAGCAGGTCGAACCAGGCGACGTTATAGGTGGCGATCCGCATCGTCGGAAGACATCCGTCGGGGCTGAGGGGAAAGATCGGCCGCGATCCGCTCCATCGCGCGATTGAAGCCGATCAGCCGCTTTTCGGCGAGCCGGACCGCCTCTTCAGGCAGGCCACGGGCGATGATCCGGTCAGGGTGACATTCGCGGACCCGGGCGCGCCAGACCCTGCGGACCTCGGCCAGGGGCGTGCCGGCGGTGACGCCCAGAACCTCGTAGGGATCGCCCTCGGCATCGGGGACGTATTGCGCCCGGATGCGGGCGAAACAGCCGGTGCCGATCCCGAAGATCTCGGCCACGCGGGCAAGGAAGGCATTTTCCTCGGGATGATAGTCGCCGTCGGCCATCGCGATGTGGAAGAGGCCCTCGAGCAGGTCCTGCAGGGGATCGGTCTGGTCGCCGAACATGCGGCGGATGCGCAGGGCATAGTCCTCGAAACCGGCAACGTCCTGCCGGGCGAGGTTGTAGACGCGGGCCGCATTCTCTTCTTCGCCGGGCGGGATGGCAAAGACATCGCGGAAGGCACGGACTTCGTTGCGGGTGACCTGACCGTCGGCCTTGGCGAGCTTGGCCCCGAGCGCGATCACGGCGATGGCGAAGCCGACGGTGCGTTCGGGGGGGGTTCGCAGGCGGTCGAAGACGGAGGCAAGCCCCTCGCCCTGGGCAAGGGCGGCAAGGGCTTCGGCGATGCGGGTCCAGATCGACATGGGGACAGACTAGTCGGTCGGCCCCGGAATGTCAGAGAGAAATGCCGCTGGCAGTGGCGCGCAGAAATTTGGTCAAATTTCTGCGTGGGGGGCGCTGCCACCCGGCCCGTGCCGGGCCTCGCC
>JAFIEN010000230.1 GCA_020832515.1 Rubellimicrobium sp.
CCCCCCCCCCCGCTCCGCCTGCCAAAGGACAGGTCCCGGGATGACAGCGCCCGGCCTCGCCGCTAGTCTTCATCCAACCCGACAGGAGCTGCGATGACCGCCATCTATCCCTTCCTCTCCCCCCTTGCCCCGACCTGCCCGCAAGCGCTGCTGGCCCGCGCCCGCCGCTTTCCGCCGCCCCGCGTGGCCCTTGTCAATGCCGGCGGTGCCACCGCGCTCGAGGGGATCCGCGAGGCGGCGGAACAAGGCCTCGCCCGCCCCGTCCTTGTCGGGGACCCCGGCAAGATCGCCCGCGCCGCCGAAGAGATCGGCTGGGACATCACGCCCTTTCCCCTGATCGACGCACCCGGCGATGCGGCCAGCCCCGCTGCGGCAGCCCTTGCGCGGGACGGTGCGGTCGACAGCATCATGAAGGGACAGGTCCATACATCGACCTTCCTCAAGGGGCTCTTGCCCTCGTCGGCGGGTCTGCGCCGCAAGGGCGATATCTGCGGCCATGTGTTCCACATCACCATGCCCGGCGCGGACCGGCCGCTTCTGCTGACGGACGGGGCGCTGAACACCGCCCCCGACATCCCCACGCGGCAGGCCTGCCTTGCCCATGCCGTGGCACTGGCCCGCGCGCTGGGGATCGACTGTCCCAAGGCCGGCCTTCTGGCCGCCTCCGAGGATGTGACCCCCGGCATCCCCTCGACCGGCGAGGCGGCAGTGATCGCGGCCTGGGCCAGGACCGCCCTGCCGGGCACCGTGGTCGAGGGGCCGATGGCGCTTGACCTGATCCTGAGCCGCGAGGCGGCACTGACCAAGGGCTATGTCTCGGAGGTGTCAGGCGATGCCGATATCATTCTCGTGCCCGAGGTGACGACGGGCAACGCGATCTTCAAGCTGATGTCGCTTGGCATGGGGGCCTGCGCGGGCGGGCTGGTGATGGGGGCCAGCGTGCCGCTTCTCCTGACCTCGCGCAGCCAGACGGCGGCGGACCGCATCGCCTCGGCGGCACTGGGCATGATCGCGGCGGCCATGGCGCGGGGCGAGGCATGAGGGGCGAGGCAAGGCCCGCGTGCCGATCGGCGCGCACCGGCCCGCCCCCGGGACCGCCCACTGCCACCCGCACGAGGACCCGCCCATGATCCTTGTCGTCAATGCCGGTTCCTCCTCGATCCGCCTCGCGCTTTTCGACGCAACCCTGACCGAGCGCCTGACCGCCGCCATCTCCGAGATCGGCGGCAGCGGTGAGCTTCGCCTCGGTCCTGACCGCCGTCCCGTCTCGGCCCCCGACCACGAGGCCGCCCTTGCCCTTCTCCTCGACGCCGTCACCGGGGCGGGCCACCCGGTCAGCTCCCTCGCCGCCGCCGCACATCGCGTCGTCCATGGCGGCGCGCGGCTGACCGCCCCGACCCGGCTGACGCCCGAGGCCATCGCCGGGATCGAGGGCTGCATCCCGCTCGCCCCCCTGCACAACCCCGCCAATCTGGCGGCGATCCACGCCCTTGCGCAGATCGCCCCTGCTCTGCCGCAATTCGCCAGTTTCGACACCGCCTTCCACGCCACCAACCCCGAGGTTGCCACCGTCTATCCCCTGCCCCCCGAAGAACGCGCGAGGGGGCTGCGCCGCTTCGGCTTTCACGGCATCTCTTACGCCAGCCTCGTCACCACCCTCGCGCCGCTACCCCGCCGCCTGCTGGCCTTCCATCTGGGCAACGGCTCCAGCCTTTGCGCCATCCTCGACGGGCGATCCGTCGCCACCTCGATGGGCTATTCCCCGCTCGAGGGGCTGGTCATGGGCACGCGCACGGGCAGCATCGACGGCATGGCCGTCCTGCAGCTTGCCCGCGACCACGGGATCGACGGGGCCGAGGCACTGCTGAACCGCCAGAGCGGCCTGCAGGCCCTTGCCGGCACCAACGACATGCGCGTGATCCTGGAACGTGCCG
Organism: Rubellimicrobium sp.; assembly: GCA_020832515.1. Taxonomy (GTDB): domain Bacteria; phylum Pseudomonadota; class Alphaproteobacteria; order Rhodobacterales; family Rhodobacteraceae; genus JAFIEN01. The sequence goes on from JAFIEN010000230.1 coordinate 1,935, forward strand.
AAGCGGGCGAGGCAGAGGCCGCCTTTGCCGTCGACCATTACTGCTACTGGGCCATCCGCCATGCCGGATCGGCAATCGCGGCCATGGGCGGGCTTGACGCCATCGCCTTTACCGGTGGCATCGGCGAGAATGCGGCGCCTGTCCGCGACCGGATCACCGCAGGCCTGCGCTGGGCGGGTGACGTGCCCGTCCATGTCATCCCCGCCGCCGAAGAACGGCAGATCGCGCGGGATGCGCTGTTGCTTCTGGACAGGGCCTGAGATTCAACTGTGCCGACCCATCATCCCCCGTGCCGCCACAGGGCAAGGAACGGAGACCCCGCTTGACCCAGCCCCTGATCGACCTGTCGCCCAAAGTCTCGGACGAGGTGCGCAAGACTACCTGCTACATGTGCGCCTGCCGCTGCGGGATCAACGTGCATCTGAAGGACGGGCCCGACGGCAAAAGGCAGGTCGCCTATATCGAAGGGAACCGCGACCATCCCGTGAACAAGGGCGTCCTCTGCGCCAAGGGCAGCGCAGGCATCATGCAGGTCAACGCCCCCTCGCGCCTGCGGGCACCCCTGCGCCGGACAGGCCCCCGCGGATCCGGCCAGTTCGAGGAAATCACCTGGGACGAGGCGCTTGCAACCGCTGTGTCCTGGCTCAAGCCCCTGCGCGAGACGGCGCCCGAAAAGTTCGCCTTCTTCACGGGGCGCGACCAGTCGCAATCCTTCACCTCGCTCTGGGCGCAGGCTTACGGCACGCCCAACTACGCGGCCCATGGCGGTTTCTGCTCGGTCAACATGGCGGCGGCGGGCATCTACACGATGGGCGGGGCCTTCTGGGAATTCGGCCAGCCCGACTGGGACCATGCCAAACTGTTCCTGATCTTCGGCGTGGCCGAGGATCACGACAGCAACCCGATCAAGATGGGGATCGGCAAGCTCAAGGAACGCGGGGCCAAGGTCGTGGGCATCAACCCGATCCGCACCGGCTATAACGCGGTGGCCGACGACTGGTACGGCATCACGCCGGGCACCGACGGGTTGCTGATCCTGTCACTGGTCCATTGCCTGATGCAGGCGGGCAAGATCGACCTCGACTACCTCGCCCGCTTCACCAACGCCCCCTGCCTCGTGAACGAGGATCCCGCCTCGCCCCAGCACCTGCTGCTTCTGCGCGACGAGGAGGGCCGCCCCCTTGTCATCGACCGCCGCACCGGCAAACCCGCACCCTGGGACGGCGAGGGGGTGGAGCCCGACCTTTCCGCCACCTACCGTCACGCCGGGGTCACCCACCGCCCCGTCCTGCACCACATGTCCGAACGCTATCTCTCGCCCGCCTTCGCGCCCGAGGCGGTGTCGGACCAGACCGGCATCCCCGCCGCCCGCGTCCGCCAGCTTGCCGCCGAAATCGCCCATGTGGCCTTCGATCAGGCGATCACGCTCGACCGCGCTTGGACCGATTTCCGGGGGGTGCGGCACCAGAAGATGACCGGCCGCCCCGTCTCGGTCCATGCGATGCGGGGCATCTCGGCGCATTCCAACGGCTTCCAGACGGCCCGCGCGCTGCACCTGCTGCAGATCCTGATCGGCGCGGTGGAAACCCCGGGCGGCATGCGCTTCAAGCCGCCCTATCCCAAACCCGCGACAGCGCATCCGAAGCCGCACAGCAAGGTCACCCCCGGCCAGCCGCTTGACGGGCCGCATCTGGGCTATGTGCAGGGGCCCGAGGATCTGTGCCTGACGGACGACGGCCAGCCCGCCCGGATCGACAAGGCGTTTTCATGGGAAAACCCGATGTCGGCGCATGGGCTGATGCATATGGTCATCGCCAATGCCCATGCGGGCGATCCCTACCTGATCGACACGCTGTTTCTCTACATGGCGAACATGTCGTGGAATTCGTCGATGAACACGGCGGGCACCATGAGGATGCTGACCGAGACCGACGAGAACGGCGATTACGTGATCCCCCGGATCATCTATTCCGATGCCTATTCGTCCGAGATGGTCGCCTATGCCGACCTGATCCTGCCCGATGCCACCTATCTGGAACGCCACGACTGCATCAGCCTGCTCGACCGCCCGATCTGCGAGGCCGATGCGGCGGCCGACGCGATCCGCTGGCCGGTGATCGAGCCCGACCGTGATGTCCGCGGCTTCCAGTCGGTCCTCTGTGACCTTGGCGCAAGGCTGGGTCTGCCGGGCTTTGTGAACCCGGACGGCAGCGCGAAATATGCTGACTACGCCGACTACATCACCAACCACATCCGCCGCCCCGGCATCGGCCCGCTGGCTGGCTGGCGCATGGGCGAAGGCGGGTTGCAGCACGGGCGCGGCGCGCCGAACGGGGCGCAGCTTGACAGCTACATCGCCAATGGCGGCTTCTGGATGGAACATGTCCCCGAAGAGGCCGCCTATTATAAACCCTGGTCGCGCGGCTATCAGGACTGGGCGGTGCGGATGGGCTTCTACGACAGCCCGCAGCCCTATATCTTCCAGCTTTACGTCGAACCGATGCGCCGCTTCCAGCTTGCCGCCGAAGGCGAAGGCCCACGCCAGCCGCCCGAACATCTGCGCGCCCGCATCATCGCCACGATGGACCCGCTGCCCTTCTGGTACGCGCCCCTGTCGGACAGCGACGAGACCGCCCGCGACTATCCGCTGCACGCGCTGACCCAGCGGCCGATGGCGATGTATCATTCCTGGGGCACGCAGAACGCCTGGCTGCGGCAGATCCATGGCGTGAACCCGCTCTATGTTCCGACGAAGATCTGGCAGGAGCACGGCTTCGCGCCCGGCGACTGGGCGCGCCTGACTTCGCCCCATGGCGAAATCACCGTGCCGGTCGAACATATGGCGGCGCTGAACGACCACACCGTCTGGACATGGAACGCCATCGGCAAACGCAAGGGCGCCTGGGCGCTGAGCCCCGACGCGCCAGAGGCGACGAAAGGCTTCCTGCTCAACCACCTGATCCCGGAACTGCTGCCCGAACGGGATGACGGGCTGCGATGGTCCAATTCCGACCCCGTCACCGGGCAGGCGGCCTGGTTCGATCTGCGCGTCCGGATCGAGAAATGCCCGGCCCCTGCAGAGGCACAACCCGCCTTCCCGCCCATCGCCAGCCCGGTCGAACCCGGCCCGTCAACCCTGACCTGGAAGGTTGGCCAATGAACGCGCGCCTCCTTCGCTTTGGCGAAAGTACTCCCGCCGGAGGCAAGACTTTTCGGACGAAAAGTCTTGTTCCAAAAATCTTCGTACGAAGATTTTTGCCCCCCCACCCAGCGAGCGCCCTGCGATGACCAGCCTTCCCCCGCCCTCCGCCGTGAAGCTCGGCCTCGTGATCGACCTCGACACCTGCGTCGGCTGCCATGCCTGCGTCATCGCCTGCAAGGGCTGGAACACCGAAAACTACGGCGCCCCCCTGTCGGACCAGAACCCCTACGGCGCGGACCCTTCGGGCACCTTCCTCAACCGCGTCCACAGCTACGAGATCACCCCCGGGGACAGCCCGCCCCAGCTTGTCCATTTCCCCAAGTCCTGCCTGCATTGCGAAGATGCCCCCTGCGTCACCGTCTGCCCCACGGGCGCCAGCTACAAGCGGGCCGAGGACGGGATCGTTCTGGTCAACGAGGATGCCTGCATCGGCTGCGGCCTTTGTGCCTGGGCCTGCCCCTACGGCGCACGCGAGATGGATGCGGCGGCGGGCGTGATGAAGAAATGCACCCTCTGCGTCGACCGCATCTACAACGACAACCTGCCCGAAGAGGACCGCGAGCCCGCCTGCGTGCGCACCTGCCCCGCCGGCGCGCGGCATTTCGGCGATCTGGGCGATGCCGACAGCGCGGTCAGCCGCCTTGTGGCCGAGCGGGGCGGTTTCGACCTCATGCCCGAACAGGGCACGAAGCCCGTCAACAAGTACCTTCCCCCGCGCCCCAAGGACCGCCCCGCCCCCGACCTCGCCCCGCTTGCGCCCGTGGCGACCGAGGCCAAGGGCTTTCTCGGCTGGCTCGACCGGGCGCTGTCCACCTTGCCCGGCGAGGGTCGCTGAGCGATGCATCCCGCGCCTTCCGTCATCGTCTTTTCCAGCTTCTCGGGCCTTGGCTTCGGCCTTCTGTTCTGGCTGGGGCTTGGTCTGCCCGCGCCCACGGGCTGGATCGCCTTCGGCTTTTTCACCATCGCCTATCTGCTGGCCGTGGGGGGCCTGATCGCCTCGACCTTCCATCTTGGCCATCCCGAACGCGCGCTGCTGGCCTTCACCCAATGGCGCACAAGCTGGCTCAGCCGCGAGGCCTGGACCTCGGTCACGGCGCTGGTCCTCATGGCGCTTTACGGGGCGGGGCTGGTGTTCTTCGGGCAGCGGATCGCCTGGCTGGGGCTGGCGGGGGCCGCGCTGTCACTTGGAACCGTCCTGACCACGGCGATGATCTATGCCCAGATGAAGACCGTCCCGCGCTGGCGGCACTGGTCTACGCCCGCGCTGTTCCTGTCGCTTTCGCTTGGCGGAGGCGCGCTTCTTGCCGGGCAGGGCCGGGCGGCGCTGGTCCTGTTGCTGATTGCCGCCGCCTTTCAGCTGGTCAACTGGCTGGACGGCGACGCGCGGTTCGCGCGGGCGGGCCACAGCCTTGCCACGGCCACCGGGCTGGGCGGGATCGGCGCGGTCCGCTCCTTCGCGCCGCCCCATACCGGTACGAACTACCTTCTGCGCGAGATGGTCCATGTCATCGGCCGCAAGCACGCGCGGCAGTTGCGGGTGATCGCCTTCGCGCTGGCCTATGTCCTGCCCGCGCTTCTGCTTCTGCTGCCGCTTGGCCATGCGGTGGCGGCGCTGGCCGTGCTGTCGCATCTGGCGGGGGTGCTGGCATCGCGCTGGCTGTTCTTCGCAGAGGCCGAACATGTCGTCGGGCTCTACTACGGCCAGCGATAAGCGTTTGTCGGTTCCGGTCTGCGGGCGCCAGGCAATGACCGGGGCCGGGGGGGGGGGCGCCCCCCCCCGCCGCCCCCCCCCCCCCCCGC
>JAFIEN010000231.1 GCA_020832515.1 Rubellimicrobium sp.
TCATGCGCCTGCCGGTCAGCACCAGATCAAGCGCCACCTTGGCCCCGGCCAGCCGGCACAGCCGCTGGATACCACCGGCCCCCGGGATCAGGCCGAGCGCGATTTCGGGAAAACCGAACCGCGCCGTCTCTCCGCCCAGCCGATAATGCGCGGCCAGGGCAAGCTCGGCCCCGGCCCCCAGCGCTGCCCCCTGCAGCGCCACGATCACCGGGATCCCGGCCCCCTCGATCAGGCCGCAAAGCGCAGCCAGAGATGCAGGACCCTGACCACCCGGCCGGTCAAGATCACGCAGCTCCGACCCGGCCGAGAAATGCCGCCCCTCGGCCCCCAGCACAAGCGCCCGGACGCCCGGATCCTCGAGCACGGCGGAAACGGCACGGGTCAGGGCATCGACAAGACCGTGCACAAGGACATTGGCGGGCGCAGCGCGCAGGGTGAGGATGACCACTTCGCCCCGCCGGTCCGCCTCGATCCATCCGTCCATCCGGCCACCTCACCCTTCGGAGCGACTATGGCAAGGGCAAGGCCTGCCGCCAACCCCCTCGACCGCCGGCAGGACGACCGCGACTCACTCTTCGGGAATCGGGGCTTCGATGCGGCGGAAGGGCGGATCGGCGCCGTCCCAACTGCTGCTCCAGCGCGGGCCAAGACGCCGGGCACGGGCTGCGGCCTGCGCCTCGACCTGTCCGGCGACACATGTCGCAATCGCCCCGTCACAGAGCAGCGTCGCAATCCGCGCCCGCAGAAGAAGCCTACGCGCCGTGCTCGACGGTGGCGGGTCTCCGCACGTCTCCGCCGACCCGGCCACCGAGGCGGCGTCTTCGATCTCACGAACGGGGTCGGACCTCAGGCCCGATCTCGTATCGCCGGGCCGGAAAGGCGAAGCGTCACGAACCCAGTGATGGTTTGGATTGCTGCAGCTCATGACCGATCTCCCCACCGCCTGCCGCCAACATGGCAGACTTCGGGGCAACCACCTTGATCCGCGTCAATTCGGCTCTTTGACCGGTACGCAGAAAACCTCGTAGAGCCGCTCGAGAATCAGGCCCAGCCGCGGATCCGCCAGCCGGTAGCGGATCGTCCGGCCATCGCGATCCGCCGTCACCAGCCCCTCGGCCCGCATCCGTGCAAGCTGACCCGAGACATAGGATTGGCTTGCACCCAGCGTTTCCTCGAGTTCGCCCACACAGCGCTCTCCCGGCAGGAGCGCGCAGAGCAGCCGCAGACGCGCGGGGTTGGACAACACCTTCAGCATGTCGGCCGCCTCGTTCGCGGCACGGTCAAGCTCGGCAGGATCGATCAAGGTCGGGGTCTTTGTCATGCCTGCTGCCTAGCATGACCGGATTTACATTTCAATCTTGCAATGTATTTTTCATCCGTTATGTCTGGGCGGCGTCGCGGCCGGCAGTTCCGCCTGCCGCAACAAGGGGCCGGGCGGCCGGGTGCAAGCGGCAATGCGACGACCAGCGGCTGGAATTGAAGGAGACCGTCATGGAACAGGATTGGCTTTGGGGGTTGGCCGGCGGTGGCCTGATCGGCCTTGCCGGCGCGATCTATCTCTTGGGGAACGGCCGCATCATGGGCGCCTCGGGCATCATCGGCGGGATCGTTGATGGCACTGCAGGCAGCCAGATGCGCGAACGGCTTCTCTTCCTGGTCGGCCTGTTCGGTGTGCCGGCGATCGTCGTCTATCTTGCAGGCGGATCGCAGACCAATGCGACGACGAACCTCGCCGTCCTCGTCGCTGCCGGACTGCTGGTCGGTCTGGGAACGCGAATCGCCAATGGGTGCACCTCGGGCCACGGGGTCTGCGGCATCTCGCGGTTGTCGCTTCGCGGCATCGTGGCGACCGTGTTCTACATCGGCGCGGGCGGGATCACGATGGTCCTGTTCCGGCATGTTCTGGGGGTGATCTGATGCGCGATCTTCTGGCGGCGCTTTCAGGCGCGATCTTCGGCATCGGCCTGTGGCTGTCGGGCATGACCGATACGACCAAGGTGCAGGGCTGGCTCGACATCTTCGGAGACTGGGATCCGACACTGGCGTTCGTGATGGGTGGCGCGATCGTGCCGATGGCCATTGCCTGGCAATTGACGCGCGGCCGCGCCCCTCTGGTGGGCGGCAGTTTTCCCGCACCGCCCGAGGCGCGCCTCGGCCGCAACCTCGTGATCGGCTCGGTCCTGTTCGGCATGGGCTGGGGGCTGGCCGGGCTCTGCCCCGGACCTGCCGTGGCCTCGTTGTCCTGGGGGGGGCTGCCGGGCATCGTCTTCATGCTTGCCATGATCGCCGGCATGTGGGCCGCCCCGCGCCTGCGCCAGCGCCTCGACGGCCAACCCGTCTCCATCTAGCCGCCATGCAGGAGAAGATCATGCAAATCCGCGAACTTGCTTCCGATTATTCCGTCTCGCCCCAGATCGCGCCCGAGGATCTTGCCGCCGTCGCGGCCGCAGGCTTCAAGACCGTGCTGTGCAACCGCCCCGATGCCGAAGTGCCACCCGAACTGTCCGCCGCCGCGATCCGGGCCGCGGCAGAGGCGGTGGGGCTGCACTTCGTCGAAAATCCCGTCACCCATCAGACCCTCACCGCCGAGGTCGTTGCCGCGCAATCCGCGGCCATGGCTGACGCCGGGGGACCCGTCTTGGCCTATTGCGCCTCGGGTACCCGCTCGACGATCCTTTGGTCGCTGGGTCAGGCGGGGCAATTGCCGGCGGACGAGATCATCACACGCGCCGCCCGCGCCGGCTACGACATGGAGGGCCTCCGCGCCCGACTGTCCGGCGGCTGAGTCGGCGCCGGCGATCCCCTTGGCCCCGGGGCGTGATCCAGACCCCGGGGATGGCTCGCCCCTCCACATCCACCGACAGCCGCGCCCTGCATTCTCAAGGGGCCGAAGGACGGTCCTGTCGTGATCCATCCTGCAGGCATCCGGGACAGAGGTGATGCAGGCCATCGCATCATCGCTCGGGCCCGCCCAGATCGACCTCGTCGCTAAGGTCCAGCGCTCCCGGCCGCCCCCCCTGCCTCGACACCGCAAGCCCGCCCGGGATCGCGGCAAGGATCTCGGGCGGGATTCCGGACGGGTCCTGCACAGATACCTCGGGGCCTTCGGGCCGCAGGTCGTGGTCCGTGGCGACACCCGCACCCCCGGTCACTTCGGGCACGTGCTCGGACCTGTCCGGCAGCGCAGCTGTTTCATGTCCCTCGTCGGGTGGCGGCAGGCCGGGGGCCTGTCGTCCGCCCCTGCCTTCCACCGACGTGGACCCTGCCACCTCTGACCGGGCCGATGCCGGCGCAAGGACCATCTGCCCCAGTCCGATCTCTCCCGGCGCACGTGGCCCTCCGGCAAAGTCGATCCGGACCGCCTTCATGCCGCCGATCTGTCCAAGCCGCCCCGAGGCGACGGTGCGGCCGTCAAGCGCCTCGAGCCGCACCGCAGATACCGTCACTCCGGGCAGGGCAAGTACCTGCCCGACCCGGAGCGTCTCGACCTGTCTCAGGCTCATCCTCTCGCGATGCAGGACGGCGCGAAGATCGCCCCGCGCACCAAGAACCGCCCGCTCAAGCTGCTGCCGCCATCCCTTCTGCCCCGACGGTCCAGCGCTTTCGCGCGGGCGCGGTGCTGGCAGTGCGATCATCATCTGCCCTTGCCTGTCTCCGACCCCGAGGTCGATCGAAAGCCGCAGGACCCGGTACTCGCCGGCCGCAAGCCGCAAGCCCGCCTCGCGCGGGCCACCCAGCGTGCCATCTGGAAAGGTGCCGTCGCACAACCCTTCCAGCGGGGTCGCACCCGCCTCGAGCCGCAGCCCGTTCAGGATGTCACCGACCAGCGGTTCGGCCATCGCATGGTCCGCCCGCGTCGGCGGGCGCGGGCTGGCCGCACGGGCGAGCGGCTTGCCCAGCGTCTGCGCTTCGATCACTCCGGACCGCATCTCGGAGTCGAATGCCACGAAACCGACGGGCCCCTGCTGCCCCTGACGCGCCACGGCGACAAGCATCAGGCCCGCATCAAGCCCTGCCAGAAGGGCCTCAAGCGCAACCACTTCCATCGTGATCGCGGACACCGTCACGACAAGCCCCGCCTGCGCCTCGGCCGCGCGCACGACCGCAAGCCGCACCGCCCTGGAGCTTGCCTCGGTGTCGTCCGTCCCTGTCCGGTGCGGCCGGATCATGCGTCGCAGCACCATGCCATCCCCTGTCCGCCCGGAGGCGCCGAGGCCCGCATCCCGCGACACCGCCTGGCCGGGGATCGCACCACCTGCCGCTGCGCCTTCTGACGCAAGTCCCTCTGTCATTCCGACCTCTGCCTTGTCCGATGCCCTGACGGATCCTCCCGCCACGCCGAACCTAAAGGCCAGATGTTACCATCGGGTTCACGCCATCACGCAGCCCGCGTCAGGCCGCCTGTGCCTCGGCCCCCGGCAAGGTCACCCGGAAGGCAGCCCCCCCCTGCGCCGGCAGATAGGAGATGCCCCCCCCCAGCCGCGCCATGATCTCGCGGCAGATCGCAAGCCCCAGCCCGGCCCCGCCGGCCTTGGCGTGATCGGTCAGCCGCGAGAATTTCTCGAAGATCAGTTGCTGATCCTCGGGACCGATCCCCGAGCCGTTGTCGATGAAATCAAGCACGGGCACGCCACTGACCCGGTTCAGTTCGATCCGCAGCTCGGGCTGCTCGGCATCGCAGTATTTCTGCGCATTCGCGATGATGTTGATGAAGACCTGGCTCAACCGGTCAAGATCGGTCTCGAGGAGCAGATCCTCATCGCTCCGCCGCCGGATCACGCGCAGGCCTCCTTCGCGCAGTCCGGCCGCGGTCACCGCCCGGTCCAGAAGCATGGCAAGATTGCCCGACTGCCGGCTGAGCGTGACATTCCCGTTTTCCAGAACCGACAGATCGAGAAGGTCGTCCAGAAGCCGGGTCAGACGCATCGCCTCGGTCTGGATGATCGCGGCATAGCGGATGCGCTCGTCCTCGCCCAGGTCGGCCTCGCCGAGGATCTCGGAAAAGGCACGGATCGAGGTCATGGGCGTGCGCAGTTCATGGCTGATCTGGCTGAGAAAGGCATCCTTCTGGATCGACAGCTGCGTCAGCTTCTCATTTGCATCGCGCAGCTGGCGGGCAGTCCGTTCCAGTTCGGCCGACTTCGCCTCGAGCTGGCTGGAATACTCCATGATCTGCGCCGCCTCATCCGCGACGGCGATCAGATCCTCGACACTGATGGCCGCCCCCTTGGCAAGCTGGCTGACCATCGCATGGGCCGTCGCCGCACCGACCGAGCCGGAGAGCTGACGCTCGAGACGCGCGATGAAATCCGGTGTGACATCGGGCAGCCAGCCTGACTTGCCCTGCGCCTCGGCCTCGCGTCGGAACAGCGCCTGCGCCTCGGGCGCGCCGATGATCCGCTGGGCCATCGTCAGCAGATCCTCGGCCTCGGCGGCCGAACGCGCCCAGGGCCGTGCCCCGGCAGAGTGATCGAGGGCATTCACGAATTGCGCGCCCTGCAGCCGTTCCAGCGGCGTGGGAAAGCTGACCAGCGACATCAGAAGGAACATGCCTGTGTTCAGCAGCATCGACCACAGCACCGCATGCATCAGCGGATCCAGGCCCAGGATCCCGAACAGGGCCCGCGGGCGCAGCCAGCCGATACCGAAGGGGCCCGCCTCCATCACGGCAAGCGGGATCACGGCGCCCTCGCCGAAACTGGGCAGGAACAGCGTCCAGAGCCAGATCGCGAACCCGGTCAGAAGCCCCGCCATCGCCCCCACCCGCGTGGCCCCGCGCCAGAACAGCCCCCCGACCATCGCCGGCAGGATCTGCGCAAGGCCGGCAAAGGCGATCAGCCCGATCGCCGACAGCGCCGCCCCGCCGCCAGACAGCACGAAATAGACATATCCCAGCGCAAGGACCCCGATGATCGAGAGCCGCCGCGACAAGAGCACCATGGCCCGCACATCGCCCCGGATGCCGCTTCCTCCGGCCTGCACCCGCAGCCAGAGCGGGACGACGATGTGATTCGATACCATGGTCGCAAGCGCGATCGTCGCCACGATCACCATCGAGGTGGCCGAAGAAAAGCCGCCCAGAAACGACAGCATGGCCAGCCCGTCCTGGCCGGCCTCCATCGGAATGGTCAGGACGAAAAGGTCGGGGTTCGCTCCTGCGGGCATCATCGCAAGGCCCACAACCGCGATGGGCACGACAAAGAGGCTCATCAGGAAGACATAAAGCGGAAAGGCCCAGCTGGCCGTGGCAAGATGATCCTCGGTCTCGTTCTCGACGACCATGACCTGAAACATCCGCGGCAGCGTGACGAAGGCCGCCGCCGCAAGGAAGGTCAGCCCGACCCAGCGCCCGCCCGACTGGTTCCATTCGGCGATGGGCGAGGCATCGATCTGCCGCATGACCGGCCCGATCCCGCCCGCGATGCCCCATACCACGAACACGCCCACGGCAAGCAGCGCAACAAGTTTGACCACGGCCTCGACGGCGATCGCCATGACGATCCCGTGGTGGCGTTCGTTGGCGTCAAGGTTGCGTGTGCCGAAAAGGATGGTGAAAAGCGCCAGACCCGCCGCCGACCACAGCGCGACCTGCTGCATGTCGCCCGTATTCCAGCCCGGGCCGGTCTGGCCGGCGAAGGCCGCGAAGGACATGGTTATCGACTGCAGCTGCAGCGCGATATACGGCGTGATCCCGGCGATCGCGATCAAGGTGACGACCACGCCCAGCCGGGTCGACTTGCCATAGCGCGAAGCGATCAGATCGGCGATCGAGGTGACCCGCTGCCTCCGCCCGACCCGTACCAGCCTGCGCAGGCCCCACCACCAGCCCAGCATCACGAGTGTGGGTCCCAGATAGATCGTGAGGTATTCCAGCCCCGACCGCGCCGCATAGCCGACCGCGCCGTAAAAGGTCCAGGCAGTGCAA
>JAFIEN010000232.1 GCA_020832515.1 Rubellimicrobium sp.
CCCCCCCCCCCCCCCCCCCCCCCCACCCCGCTCAAAGCGGCAGCGCGAGGCTCGCCTTGATCTCCTCCATGCTCAGAAGCGCCGTGACGTTGTAGATCCGCACCTCACCGATCAGCGCCTGGTAAAAGGCGTCATAGGCCCGCGCATTGGGCACCCTGACCTTCAGGATATAGTCGATATCGCCCGCCAGCCGATGCGCCTCCTGCACCTCGGGCCGCGCCTTTAGCGTGGCAAGGAACCGGGCCTGCCAGTCCGCCTCATGCTCGCTCGTGCGGATCAGGACGAAGAAGGTCGCCTCGAAGCCCAGCGCCTCGGCATCGAGCAGCACCGTGTGCTGCCGGATCACGCCCGCCTCGCGCAGCTTGCGGATGCGGTTCCAGACGGGCGTCTTGGACGAGCCCACCGCACGGGCGATCTCGTCAAGCGAACGCGACGCATCGCGCTGCAGTTCAGTCAGGATTTTCCGGTCGGTGTCGTCGATGCGGAACGTCATTCGCCTGCCCTTCGTGAAGCGGAACGTCGGTATCCAAATTTGCAAAATTTGGAACCCACGTCCTTATTCAAGCGCCATACTGGCGGCATAGCGGAACAATATCCTATATTCAATCCAGCAAACGCCAGCCGTCAGGATCCGCCCGATGCAGCATTTCCCCGTCTTCCTGGCCGTTGCGGGCCGCCGGATCACCGTCTCGGGCGGGGGAGAGACGGCGTTGGCCAAGCTGCGCCTCCTGATGAAGACCGAGGCGCATCTGACCGTCTTCGCGGCCGATCCCTCGTCCGACCTCGAACGCCTCGCCGCCGATGGCCGCCTGCGGCTGGTCCGCCGCCCCTTCGGCCCCGGCGATGCGCTTTGCGCCGTCCTTGCCTATGCCGCAAACGACGACGCGACGGAAGACGCCCGCGTGGCAGCCCTTGCCCGGGTCGACGGGGCGCTGGTCAACATCGTCGACAACCTCGCCGACAGCGCCTTCATCACGCCGGCGATCGTGGACCGCGATCCTGTCATCGTGGCGATCGGCACCGAAGGGGCCGCCCCGGTGCTGGCCCGCGCGATCAAGACCGATCTCGAGGAACGCCTGCCCGTGGCACTCGGCCTTCTGACCCGGATCGGCAAGGCCTTCCGCCATGCCGCCGAAAGCCTGCCGATGGGCCGCAAGCGGCGCGAGTTCTGGGGGGATTACTATTTCTCCGAAGGTCCGCGCGCGCTTGAGGCGGCGGGGGCCGGCGGCGTCGAAGCCGCGCTAGAAGCGCTCCTCGACCGCCACCTGACCGCCGCCGAGCGCCCCGGCCGCGTGGATCTTGTCGGCGCAGGCCCCGGCGACCCGGACCTTCTGACGCTCAAGGCCCGCCGCGCGCTCGACCGGGCGGATGTGGTGATCCACGACCGGCTGGTCACGCCCGAGATCCTTGAACTTGCCCGGCGCGAGGCGGTGATGATCGACGCAGGCAAGGAAGGCTTCGGCACATCTGCAGCACAGGACGACATCAACGCGATGATGGTGGACCATGCCAGCCGGGGCCTGCATGTGGTACGGCTGAAATCCGGCGATCCCACCGTCTTCGGCCGGCTCGACGAGGAAATCGAGGCGCTGGAAGGCGCAGGCATCGACTGGTCCATCGTGCCCGGCATCACCGCTGCCTCGGCCTCGGTCGCGGCGCTTGGCCAAAGCCTGACGAAGCGCGGGCGCAATTCCGCGGTCCGGTTCCTGACGGGCCACGACATGAAGGGCTTTGCCGATCACGACTGGCGGGCACTCGGCCGGCCCGGCGAGGTGGCGGCGATCTATATGGGCAAGCGCGCCGCGCGGTTCCTGCAGGGGCGGCTGATGATGCATGGCGCCGACCCCGCCACCCCGGTCAGCGTGATCGAGAATGCCTCGCGCCCCGACCAGCGCATCCTTGCCACAACGCTGGCCCAGTTGGAGCCCGCGCTGACCGAGGCCGGCCTCGATGGCCCTGCGCTGCTCCTCTTCGGCCTTGCCCCGCGCGTCGCCCGCGCCCGCCTGCCCGAGATACAGGACCTGATCCAGACACAGGAAGCCACAAGATGAGCCGTGCCTTCACCCCCAAGGTCGTGACCGCCAACCGCCTGCTCGAGGGCGATGCCGTCTGGCTGACCGAGGACGACCGCTGGTCGCCCGACATGGCGCAAGCCGAGCTGATCGACGACGAAGCCCATGCCGCGATCCGCCTGCTCCATGCCCAGGGCCAACGCGATCTGGTCGTCGGCCCCTACCTTGCCGATGCCCGCGCAGGGACAAACGGCCCCGAACCCGTCCATTTCCGCGAGGCGTTCCGCACCCGCGGCCCCTCGAACTATGCCCACGGCAAGCAGGTGGAGCTGTAATCCATGTATCGTTACACCGATTTCGACGAAGCCTTCGTCCGTACCCGCGTGGCCCAGTTCCGCGATCAGGTCGCCCGCCGGATCGACGGGTCGCTGACCGAGGACGAGTTTCGCCCGCTGCGCCTGATGAACGGCCTTTACCTGCAACTGCACGCCTACATGCTGCGGGTCGCGATCCCCTATGGCACGCTCAACCCCGACCAGATGCGGCAGCTGGCGATGATCGCCGACCGCTGGGACAAGGGCTATGGCCACTGGACGACACGGCAGAACATCCAGTTCAACTGGCCGAAGCTTGAGGATGTGCCCGACATGCTGGAGGCTCTGGCCGATGTCGGCATGCATGCGATCCAGACCAGCGGCAACACGATCCGCAACGTGACGGCCGACCATTTCGCCGGTGCCGCCGCGGACGAGATCGCCGACCCCCGCCCCGTGGCCGAGCTTCTGCGGCAATGGTCCACCGACCATCCCGAATTCCAGTTCCTGCCGCGCAAGTTCAAGATCGCCATCACCGGCAGCCCCAACGACCGCGCCGTGACGCGCGCGCATGACATCGGGCTGCGGATGGTCCGGAACGACGCGGGCGAGGCGGGGTTCGAGGTGATCGTCGGCGGCGGGCTTGGCCGGACCCCGATGGAGGGCAAGGTCATCCGCGACTTCCTGCCGCGCGCGGACCTGCTGCCGTATGTCGAGGCGGTGCTTGCCGCCTACAACCTGATGGGACGGCGCGACAACAAGTACAAGGCGCGGATCAAGATCACCGTCTTCGAGAACGGGATTGATAGCTTCCACGACGCGGTGGAGGCGAATTTTGCAAAAATTCGCCCGCGCTTCACCGGCGTCGATCAGGAGATCCTGACCGCGATCGAAGCCCAGTTCGCGCCGCCCGTCTTCGCGGACCGCCCGGAGGCGCCCTTTGATGCGGCCTATGCCACCGACCCGGTCTTCCGCGCCTGGGCCGACACGAACCTTGCGGCCCACAAGGCGCCGGGACATGCCATCGTCACCGTCAGCTTCAAGGCCCCCGGAGCGACGCCGGGCGACGCGACCTCTGACCAGATGCGCGCGCTGGCCGACCTTGCCGAGACCTACGGCTATGGCGAATTGCGCATCAGCCACGAACAGAATGTCATCCTGCCCCATGTCCACAAGGCCGATCTGCCGGCCGTCCATGCCGCGCTGAAATCCGCCGGGATCGCCACGGCGAATGTGGGGCTGGTCTCCGACATCATCGCCTGCCCCGGCATGGATTACTGCGCGCTGGCGACCGCGCGCTCGATCCCCATCGCGCAGGAGATCGCGCTGCGGTTCGAGGAATTGCAGGTCGAGCATGAGGTGGGCCCGCTCAAGATCAAGATCTCGGGCTGCATCAATGCCTGCGGGCATCACCATGTGGGCCATATCGGGATCCTCGGCCTGGATCGCGCGGGGGTGGAGAATTACCAGATCACGCTGGGCGGCGATCATACCGAGCGTTTCGCCATCGGCGAAAAGACCGGCCCCGGTTTCCCGGCGGAAGGTATCGTGCCCGCGATCGAACGGCTGGTGCTGGCCTATCTCGACCTGCGCGAGCATCGGGAGGAAAGCTTCATCGAGACCTTCCGCCGCCTCGGGATGGCCCCGTTCAAGGCGGCCCTCTATGACAGCGAGGATCGGGCCGATGCCGCTTGATACACCCGTCCCCGAGCGCGTGGCCGAGCTGAACGCGCGCTATCGCCATCACGGGGCGACCGCCGTTCTGGAACATGCCCTGCGCGATCCGCAGGTGGGCCGGATCGCGCTGGTCAGCTCTTTCGGCGCGGAATCGGTCGTGCTTTTGCACCTTCTCTCGGTCATGGCGCGGGGCACGCCGGTGCTGTTCATCGACACCGAGATGCTGTTCGCCGAGACGCTGGCCTATCAGCTTGACCTGACCGAGCGGTTGCGGCTGTCCGACGTGCGGGTCATCCGTCCCGACCGGTCAGAGCTGTTCCAGCGCGACAACGAGAATATCCTGCATCTGCACGATCCCGATGCCTGCTGCCATCTGCGCAAGGTGGAGCCGCTGGACCGGGCGCTGAAAGGCTTCGATGCCTGGATCACCGGGCGCAAGCGCTATCAAGGCGGCGCGCGGGGCGATCTGGACTTCTTCGAGGCCGAAGGCGACATTCGGATCAAGGTCAATCCGCTGGTGCACTGGACGACCGCCGATCTGCAGGACTATATCGCCGAGAACCGCCTGCCCCGGCATCCGCTGGTGTCGAAGGGCTATCCCTCGATCGGGTGCGCGCCCTGCACGACGCGGGTGAATGACGGCGAGGATCCCCGCGCGGGCCGCTGGCGCGACAGCGCGAAAGAGGAATGCGGGATTCATTTCGTGGATGGGCGGCTGGTCCGGGGGCCCGGCGTGGCCGCCTGAGGCGGGCGCGGGATCTGAGTATTTGGACCAAAGCGAAGGACAGGACGCGGGAATGACTGTGATCGTTACCGATACGGGCTTTGCCCCGGAGGATTGGGCGGGTGGCTTCGTCGGGCCGGACGGGTTGGCCGCAAATATCGCCGGCCTGGGGCTGGAACTTGGGCCGGCGGACGATCCCGCCGCGCTGGACGGGCGGCTGGAGGGGATCGCAATGATCCGGGTGATGTTTCCCGCCTTCAGCGACGGGCGCGGCTTCACCCTTGCACGAAACCTGCGGGCGATGGGCTATGGCGGGCGGCTGCGGGCGGCGGGGCATGTGATCGCCGATCAATATGCGATGGTGCGCCGGTCGGGGTTCGACGAGGTGGAGATCGGCGACGATCTTGCCGCGCGCCAGCCCGAGACCCAGTGGCTGGCCCGGGCCGATTGGCGCGCGCATGACTATCAGTCGCGGCTGCGGGCCGGCTAAGCCGCTTTCCCTGATCCAGATCAACGCCTAGAACGGAGCGGTGACCCAAGGTCACCGGTATGACACAGATGACAGAGCAACGCCCCGTGGACCAGACCGTCGCCAGCAAGATCGCGCTTCCCGACGCGCAGACCGTCACCTCGGTCCGGCACTTCACCGACAGCCTCTTTTCCTTCCGGGTGACGCGGCCCCGGTCCTTGCGGTTCCGGTCGGGCGAATTCGTGATGATCGGGCTGATGGGCGAAAGTGGCAAACCGCTTCTGCGGGCCTATTCCATTGCCTCGCCCGCCTGGGACGAGGAGCTCGAGTTCTATTCGATCAAGGTGCAGGACGGACCGCTGACCTCGCGCCTTCAGCATATCCAGCCGGGGGACGAGATCATCCTGCGGCCCAAGCCCGTGGGCACGCTGGTCCATGACGCGCTTCTGCCGGGCAATCGGCTGTGGCTGTTCGCAACCGGCACGGGCTTTGCGCCCTTCGCCTCGCTTCTGCGCGATCCCGAGACCTGGGAGAAATACGACGAGGTGGTGGTTACCCATACCTGCCGCGATGTGGCCGAGCTGACCTATGGCCGCGAGATCGTCGAGGCGCTGCCCGACGATCCGCTGATCGGCGAGATGGTCGCAGGCAAGCTGCGCTACTATCCGACGACGACGCGGGAAGTCAGCCCGAAGATGGGCCGGATCACCACGCTGATCGAAAACGGAGAGGTCTTTGCCGATCTGGGGCTTCCGCCGCTCGATCCCGGGGTGGACCGGGCCATGGTCTGCGGGTCGCTGGCATTCAATCTTGATATCAAGGCGCTTCTGGAAAAGGCCGGCCTGCGCGAGGGGGCGAATTCGGACCCTGCGGAATTCGTGATCGAGAAGGCCTTCGTGGGCTGAGGCCTGGCTCGAGGCGCGCACGGGCGGATCATCAGCGAAAAGGGCCGCGCCGGATCACCGGCGCGGCCCTGTCATTTGACGCGGGCGAACCCGTCAGTCGGCAAGTGCCGCGCGCACCCGTTCAAGCACGCCGGGCAGGAGCGTCGGACTGTTCTCGACCGCCGCAAGCGCCGCCTTGAGCTGCGCCTTGAGCGAATCGTCAAGACCGGAGGCGTCGATCGCCGCGGTCACCGCAGCAAGATCGAAGTTGGCGGGATCGAGCAGCCCGGCGAGCGACTCGACCACGGCCGCAGCCCCGTCGGTGGCCGCCTCGACCGCCTCGGATGCCAGGTCTTCGGCCGTCTCGATGGCCTCTTCCACAACGTCCAACGTGGCTTCGGCGGCATCTTCGACGGTGTCCACCAGATCCTCGGTCGTCGCTTCAGGCGCGTCCTGAGTTGCGTCGGCTTCGGGGGCTTCTCCGGCTTCGTCCTCTGCGGCTGCGGCTTCTGCTTCGGCAGCCGCTGCGGCTTCAGCAGCCGCTGCGGCTTCGGCTTCAGCAGCTGCTGCAGCTTCGGCAGCTGCTGCGGCTTCGGCAGCTGCTGCAGCCTCGGCTGCCGCAGCTTCGGCCGCGGCGACAGCTTCCGCCTCGGCGGCGGCCTCTGCTTCGGCTTGGGCAGCTGCGGCGGCTTCGGCTTCGGCAGCCGCTGCAGCTTCGGCGCGGGGGGGGGGGGGGGCTGGGGGCCCGCCGGGGGGGGGGGGGGCGCGCCCCCCCACCCCCCCCCCCGCCCCCGCCCCCGGCCGCCCCCCCCCCCCCCCGCCCGCCGCCCC
>JAFIEN010000233.1 GCA_020832515.1 Rubellimicrobium sp.
CTCCAATGCGGCAATCAGGGCAAAGGCCGGAAGGTGGGGCTCAGGCAACGCTTACCATAAAGCAGCGCGCAAGGCAGGATGGTGATGATGACGCCCGCCTGCAGCATGCCCCAGTCGATGGAGCCGAACACCCCGGTGCGCGAGGCGACAAGCATGACGGGAAGGGTGAAATCGCGTTCGGTGTTCATGAAGATCAGCGCCGCGATGAATTCGTTCCAGCTCTGGATGAAGGCGAAAAGGGCCACCGTCGTCATGCCGGGCACGACGGCCGGAAGGAAGATGCGCACAAGGGCACGCTGGGCGACGCGCTGCACGCCGTCCTATGCGCCTGCGGGCAGAACATCTGCATGATCCTGGCCCACCTCAGGGCGCCTTGGGCCAAAATCCTCGCGGTGCTGATCGCGATCTTCGGCACGACCAGCGCGACCAAGAACTCGAAATCCATCCTCAGAGCGCTCGCTGCGTGATGTTCAGGGCCGACTGCGGAGGGCTCCATCCATCACCCAGATGCGCCAATGCCGTGGAGCGGCTTCATCCATTGGCCGGATCCGACCGCGGGACGATCATTCGTTCGCTGCGAGGGCGAGGTTTCATGTCAACGCCATGTCAACGAGCGTACGCCATTTTTCGATTGCCGGCGACGGTGAATGCAGGCCATAGTCATTCAGTGTCAGGGTTGAAATTCATAAAAATCAAAGGCTTGCCAGATAAGTACTTGGTTTCCATAAGTTATTGGAATCGTCCAAGTATGGGCTCAAGACCTGAAGGCCGCAGGCGCAAATCCTGCCAGACCGGTTGGTCACTTCCGCCTGCTGATGTCGTGCCCCCGAAATGTCGGCCCAGACAGTTTGGCACGGATACGACGCCGAAGGTTCCATCCCCTGCATGGAAGGCGACGAGGTCAGCGCCCCCTGCCCTATCGCCATCCTCGGCACCCACGATTTCGAGCCGCGCGTTGCGATAATCCTCCCGCGCGATCCACAGCTCGGCCGCAGTGATGGACTCCGCCAGATGCAGCAGCTCGGTGTTGCCACCGCAGTCCGGAAGCACGCGGACCTGTCCGGGCTTCGGTGCTTCCGCCATCAGATTGTCGTCCCGAGGGGCGCTGCAAGCCACTGTCCCGACCTCACTTCCCGTTACCCTTCAAACCCATAGCCCATTCCCTCTCATCGACGGTCTTGACCGCGGTCAAGACGTGCAACCGGCACGTTCTATGCGCGCAGGATCATTTCGAAGTATGCCCCGGGCTGCCTGATCGCTTCGCCCTTCGCCAACAGGTAGTCCAGGATCAGCAGAAGCCGTCCAGCACCGGCTTTCCGAAGGCCGCGCATCAGCTTTTCGTAACCTATTCCAAGTAATCGACCGATGTCGCAGAGAATGCGGTTGAGGGCATCTCCTGTTCGGGGCGCGTCTGGAAAGAACTCGGCGAGATGTGTGAAGTCTGTCCATGCCATTCTTGCCGGATCGCGGCTCATGGATGGTCCAGCAATGTTTTGCCCAGCGTTGGTCCGCTTCGCGCCCCCGTCTTTCTTTTCAAGTTCTCTTTTCTTGGACTCTATTTGCCGGTCATCTTGTCCGTTTCTGGCGGACATTTCGTGTGGGCAATCTTCGCTGTGGGCCTGGTTGCGAGCGTCGATGTCATCCACGGGCGCGCCTGAACTTTGGCTCTCTCCGTAGCTCTGCGCGGCGGTTGCTCCGAGTTCGCGGAGACCAGCGATGATCTGCAAGACTGCGTCGGCCGTGAGGGTTGCTCGTCGAAGGATGTTCCTGATCGTTCCGAGTGAGGACATGCGTTCTTCATCGAGGTGTTCGTCTTGAAGGAGGGACGCGCGCAGGGCCAGTGCTTCTGCCTTGAGGGAGCGCAGGTGTTCACGCTCTTCCGCGAGCTTCAGGGCTTTGGCTGCAAGGGCGTCGTGGTTCTTTATCAGGGGGTTCAGGTCGATCCCAAACGCGTCCCGGATGATGCCCCCGTACCGGAGGGGGAAGCGTTTGCCGTTCGCGGAGTTCTTCCGGTCGATAAGGCCGGCAGCGTCAAGGCGGGCCAGGCAGCGACGCAGGGTCCTCTCATCGATGCCGTTTGCGCGCTCGGACAGGGAGGCGTTTGAGGGGAAGACAACGGTCAGTCTGGGCGGTGTTTGACCATTGGGGGCGTTGCGATCGCGTGGAAGAAAGCTGATCAGGGCCGCCAGTACGGTGACGTCGTTGCTTGTCAGGCCGAGCTCTTTCCGAAGAATCCGTACCGGCCCCAGAAGTTCGTAGGGGTTAGGGCAGGCAATAGCTGCCTGTTCCGCCAAGGCGGTTCGTGTTTGCGTCACATGTCTCATGGTGTTTCGGAAGAAAAAGCTTCCCCGTTCACCGCGAGCGGTGTTGAACTCGATTCGTTTTGGGGGTATCAATCAGGTGTCGAGACTGATTGAGGCCCTTCGGAAGCATCGCTTTCGGGGGGTCTTTCTTTTTCTGGCCGGTCCTCCTTTCGTTTTCTGCTCGTTGCTCTTGATGTCTTGACCGCGGTCAAGACACGGGGTCGTCACTCTGGCCCATCTTGACCGCGGTCAAGAAGCTCGGTGACCAGCTTCCGGATGGCGTCTTCAACACGCGGGGCAAGATCTGCGTCCACGTCGATGGTGATGCGGTTGCCCTTGCGGCCGATCTTCACGCGCTCACCGCGCTCAACCTTGGGCGTAGTTGGCTTCGTGGCCGCAAGGAGGTTAATCGCTGCCTCAAGCCGGTCAGGGCCAGGCACGTTACGGGGGATTTCGCGGGCTACTTCCTTGGCTCTCGCAACGTCTTTCTCGCACAGCCTGAAGAGCTTCTCCCAGACCCGTCGACCAGCGCCGTGTGCAGGTCCGATTGCCTGGATCAATTCCATCGGGATGCCCGTCGCGATACGGTTCATCCGCGAGACGAGCGATTCATCGATCTGAAGTGCCCGATACGCGATCGTCTGGGCGTTCTTGCGCGTCTCGTCTGTTTTCCCAAGTTCCCGAATGATCCCGGCGACGAACAGAGCCCTCTCGATGAACGATGGGTCTTGGCGGGCATTGTTCTCCACGCCTTGGGCGATGAGGGCTTCCTCGTCGGTCATTTCCATGACCGTCGCGCGCACGTGTCGACCAAGTTCCCGACAGGCGAGAAGGCGGCGGCGCCCATAGACGATCTCAAGCGCACCGTCCTGGGTGCGGCGGACAAGAACCGGAACCTTTTGCCCGTGCTCACGGATCGACGAGACAAGTTCCTCGAGGCCATCGCTCGGATCGATACGATCCATGACCGCGGACATGCGCACGGTGCTCGGGTCGATCAGGCGCGTGGCGTGTTTGTCTTCTTCGAGCACGGATGCTTGTGCACGAGCGACCGTCGGGCTCGTGCGCTTCAGATCGAGATCCGCATCCTCGTCCGGCGTCACCGCCTTGCCCATCGCGTTCTTGAGTGAGTCCCCAAAGACCTTACGCGCCATGGCTACGCCCCCACGCCCTGAGGATTTCGCGTTCGACTTCATCGGTCACGCGCGAAACGGATTCGATCGCACGCTCGTAGGTTCTGCGGTTCACGTCGCGAGGTTCGACCTCGAAGATGCTCTGCTGTGTGTTTGCAGCGTCTCCTACCGCCGTCGATTTCAGGAACTCGGCCGGGAGGACCGCATCGCCAAGGACCGTCCGAAGCAGAGACGAGATCTGGACCTGTGGACCGTCAGTGTTCTCGTAGCGGGTGATCAGCACCCGCACGAAGTTCAGGCCATGCTCAGGTGCATGAGCCTCGACGACGCCCATCAGGTTGCTCGCCATGCCCAGAAAGCTCGCCAGCGACATGACATCGAGCATGGACGCGTTGAGCGGGATCAGGACGCCAGTGGAAGCGAAGAGGGCAGAGATCACCGAGAAGTTCAGCTGCGGCGGGGTGTCGAAGATCACCAGATCATATCGGTTCAGGACAGGTTCGAGCGCTTCGCGGATCCGACTGTGGAACGTGGTGGCGCCGTGTCGGAAGCTCAACGCAACCTCGAACTCGTACTCCATGATGTCCATGGAGGCCGGGATCAGATCGACCGTCGGGAAGTTCGTCTTGCGAATGATATCCGAGGCGGGCAGGGGCCCCTCGGATCGGATCAGATCGTAGGAGGTCGGCATGTCCGGATCGAGCTCGGGGGTGACCCCGAACAGGTTTGTCAGACTTGCCTGGCTGTCGAGGTCGATCAGCAGGACCCGATAGCCACGAAGGCCCAGTAGCTGACCAACATGAGCAACGGTCGATGTTTTTGCGCTGCCGCCCTTCAGGTTGAAGATCGTCACGACCTGGCACGGTTCGCCGGCTCGTCTGTGAGGGTGCTCGTCGGGTTTGATCCTGCCCGTCTCAAGCAGGACGCGTTGGGCCTTGACCATCTCCTCGGCAGAGAAGCTGCGGCGGTTGCCACCCTCGAGGATGCCTTCGGGAAAGCCCTCGAGATTTGACACATGATGGCGGAAGGTGTTCTGATTGATCCGAAGCAGGTCAGCTGCTTCCCGCATCGCGAAGCGACGGAGACCCTTCTGGGCATCCGGCGGGAACGTCTCCTGCGCATGTTCACGCAGCCGGCTTCCAAGCCGCTTGGACATGACGTCGAATCTTTGCGAGGCCCGTATCCCGTTCATCACTGCCCTCGAGTCCTTATTGTTTTGCAGACCTTAACAGTTTTTGTGGATAAATCCAGCGTAAACCGTTGAGCGGCCTGGGGGCGTTGAGGCGGCCTATTTCTGACGAGAAAAAACCTCGAATAATCAGTGCCTTGCATAACCTTGTTCGCAGCTTGCTTCAACAGCTGGTAGCGCGCGATTAGGTGGCCACAACATGTATTGTGGACGCCTAGGAACCTGGATCTGCAGAATCGCATCGCCGATTCCCGCGACTTCACTCAGGCAGCCCCAGCCCCTCGGCCCGCTCCAGCAGCATCTTCACGGAGGATGGCTGCCAGCTTTTCCGCCCGCGGCGCGTGCGCTCGCGCATCGCTTACAGCCGGGTACAGATCGCCTGAAGCGTGATGCCGGCATCCCGCCCGAAGCCTGCTCTTGATGGATCTCGGGATTCCAGGGCCTGCAACTGGGGCAGGGGGGTCGGATCCTCGGTCGAGACACAGCCGTAGCCGATCAGGGGCATCAAGACAGGTCGTTTGCAGTTTCATCTAGCTCAACTAAACGACCGTTTGAAGGCGAAGGCGGGCATGGTCCGGTGGTGTCCGAGGCGTTGTATCCTTGGGGATTTCGGGATGTCGGCGCTGGTGGGGGGCGCTGTGCCGGCCTGTGCCGCCCTGCCGGGGTCCTTGCGGGAGCGGGTTGTACCGGATGCACGGGTCATGTGCAAAAACGGACGATAACGATCATGAACGGCGCCGGACCTCGTGCCACATGGCTGTTCCTGACCGGCAAGAACGGGACACCTGTCCCCCGCCCTCAGGCCGGGCGGGCGGTCGAGCCGCCAAGGCGGATCTCGGGGGCAAGGATGATTTCGGAGCGGTCGATCACGGTGCCGGGCGGGGCGGTGATGCGGCGCATCAGAAGTTCGCTGGCGGTGCGGGCCAGATCCTCGATCGGCTGCACCGCGGTCGTGATCCGGGGCTGGACCACGGCGGCCCAGGGCACATCGTCGATCCCGGCAAGCGAGACCTCGGCCGGGCAGGCGATGCCCAGTTCGTTGCAGGCCTGCAGCGCACCCAGCGCGATCACGTTGCTGGCCGCGATCAGTGCGGTGGGCCGGTCGGGCCCTGTCATCAGGCGCATCGTCTGTTCATAGCCGTGCCGGCCGTCATAGCGCGCATCGACCACAATCGCGGGATCGGCCGGAACGCCCGAAGCGGCCATCGTCGCAAGAAAGCCGCGCTTGCGTTCCTCGGCGGTATATAGGCCCGAGGTTCCCCCCAGAAAGGCGATCCGCCGGTGGCCCAGGCGGATCAGGTGTTCGGTCAGCATGGAACTGGCCAGCGCATTGTCCGCCCCCACGAAATCGCTTTCGACCCCGTCAAGCCGGTGGTCGAACAGGACGAAGGGCATCGACAACTGGCGGATATGGTCCGACGGGCCGGTCATGGGGCCGGTCGGCTGCAAGAGGATGCCCGAGACGCGTTGCGCGGCCAGGTGCCGCAGAATCGCGATCTCGTTGCGGATCTGGCTTGAGGTGTCGCTGACGATGACAAGGTGATCGGCGGCCATGGCGTGGCGCTCGATCTCTTGCAGGAAGCGGCCGAAGAAGGGGTTGGTGATGTCGGAGACGACCATGCCGATCAGCCGCGACCGGCCCCGCTTGAGGCTTTGGGCGATGGGATCGGCGGAATAGCCCACGGCCTCGGCCGCCTCGGCCACCTTGCGGCGGGTCTCGGTCGCGACGCGCTCTGGCGTGTTGAGCGTGAGCGAGACGGTCGAGATCGACACCCCGGCCAGCCGCGCCACGTCCCGGATGGTCGACATGGGATCGAAACCTTTCGCAACCTTTCCACTGCGGCGGTAGTGGCCAGAGGCGGCCTGTCCCTGTCAAGCCCCGACAGGCGCAGCTGTTTTCGCCGACAGGTAGGTCCGTTCACGCTGCGCTGCAACATTCCTGGGGCCTCGATCGTGCAGTTGCGGCATCGAAGGGTGCTTGACTCAGGCCACGATCTGCGGCGAACTACGCGTGTCGAACCGGTTCGATAAGCGGCCGGCGATGGCGGCGCGGCGGTGGCCTGGGCCTCGTGGCTGGTGACGCCCGAGATGGCGATGAAGCGGGCCGAGATTGACGATGACCGACACTGCCATTTCCCGCCCCGGCCCCTGGGGTGCGTTCCTGTTCAACTCGGCCTTCGTGACGGTGGTCTCGGTCAGCTTGATCCTGATGGCCAGCGGCATCGCGGCCTATGTGCTGGCGCGGACCGACAGTCTGGCGCT
>JAFIEN010000234.1 GCA_020832515.1 Rubellimicrobium sp.
TCGGCAGTGGCAGGTGCCATCTCGTCGTCGCCGACGGGGGCTGCCTCGTCCATGGCGGCCTCGTCGGCCTCCTCGGCAGTGGCAGGTGCCATCTCGTCGTCGCCGACGGGGGCTGCCTCGTCCATGGTGGCCTCGTCGGCCATCGCGCCGTCTTCGAGACGCTCCTCGGCATCGGCCGCGGCATCCGTCACCTCGGGCACCACGTCGAATGCCTCGGCCGAGGGAGCACGGCCCCGTTCGGCGAAGTCACGGAAGGCCTGCGACTGCGGATCCCTCGTGTCCCGGCTTTCGGCAGGCAGGAAGTTGTTGCCGAACCAGCCCATGAGCCCGATTGCGATCCAGACCCCGAAGAAGAGGATCGCCGCGTAGCCTGCGCCCTTGAGCATGAGGAAGCCGACCTCTGCCGAAAGACGACTCTTCCGGCTCAGGTTCAGCATGGAGTCGTTGTTGGTCATCGTTTCCACTCCTCAGTTCGACGGCGGCGCATAGCCGTGGTCCTGGGCCCAGACGTACCAGTTATCCACAACGGTGCCGGTCAGAAGGATGCCGATCCCACCCGTAAGCGTCGTCAGCACCGCGAACCACCAGGCCCAGCGATGGATGCCCTCCATCGTGGCGTTGAAGCCCATCGTCCAGCGCCAGAACAGGGCGGCGCGCTCGGATGCCGTGCCACGATCCACGATCTGCTCGATCTCGCGCTCGCCGCCGAAGCGGCTGACGGCAAGGATCGTCGCCCCATGCATGGCGAACAGCAAGGCCGAGCCATAGAGGAAGACGATCGAGAGGGCATGGAACGGATTGTAGAACAGGTTCCCGTAGGTGATCGAGAACAGGTTCGTCCAATCCAGATGCGGGAAGATGCCGTAGGGCACTGCCGCTGACCACGAGCCCACAAGGATCGGGCGGATGAGGCCAAGCACAAGGAACAGCCAGATGGCGCTGGCAAAGGCCCAGGCGACATGTTTGCCCATGCCCAGTTCCTCGGCCCGCAGGTAGGTGCGGATCCACCAGCTGATCACCGAGATGAGCAGGAAGAACGAGGCGATCAGCCACCAGCCCCCTTCATTCAGCGGTGCAAAGCCCAGGCCGTACTGCGGCCCCGGCGGCTCGAGCGCAAGCCAGAAGAGTTCGCGCAGGAACAGTGCGGGCGAATAGTCGACCTGCGCCCAGAAGGACATGCCGACGATGAAGAACCACAGGAACCCGGTGGCCAGCGACACCACGCCGAAGGGTCCAAGATAGATCGGCCCCAGCTGCGCGTTTCCGAAAAGCCCGAACAGCGCCGAGAAGCTGCCGTTCCCGTAGCGTCCCTCGGCAAGGTTGTTGGCATTGTCCATCCCCATTTCGGGGGGACCCTGCACCTGAACCTGGGTGAAGATGTTCTGATATTCAATCATTTTCCCCATGCTCCTCAGAGGTCGGCCCAGAAGGGCAGGAAGCTGTACCAATCCCACCAGATGATCCATTCGTCGAACCAGATCGTCCCCGAGATCACGATGCAGATCGCGCTCCAGAGGCCGGCGTTCAGCGCAAGGAACAGACCCAACCGGTGGATCCCGAGTGGCCCGATGGAATAGCCGATGAGGTCACGGAAATAGGTGTCCTCGTGATCGGGCGACTTGATCTCCTTGCCCTTGCCCGGGTTGACCGCCGAAAGGACGAGCGAGCCGTGCAGCGCAAGCGCAAGCGCGTTCGTGAAGAAGAACGTGATCGCGATCATATGTGCCGGATTGTAGTGGAAGTTGCCGTAGGCATAGCCCACGTTGTTGACCCAATCGAGATGGCTCCAGATGCCGTAGGGGAAGGCATGCCCCCAGGCGCCCAGAAGCACCGGCCGGATCACGACCAGCGTCACATAGGCCAGGATCGCCACGCCGAAGGCGAAGGGCACATGATAGCCCATGCCCAGCTTGCGGCAGATCTCGACCTCGCGCAGCATCCAGCTGACGAAGGCACCGATGGCGCAGATCGTGATGACCTGCCACAGCCCGCCGTCCAGCAGGGGCGCGGCACCAAGGCCGTATTCAAGCGGCGGCGGATTGATCGAGATCAGCCACGGGTTCCAGGTCGGGCCCTGGCTTGCGCCGTAGAAGATCAGGATCGTCCCAAGGACGGCGAAAAAGAATGTCGTGACCCCGAAGAAGCCCACGTAGAAAGGCCCCACCCAGAAGTCGAACAGATCCCCGCCGACCAGCGTCCCGCCACGGACGCGGTATTTTCTTTCGAAGCTGAGCTGTGCCATCTTCCGTCTCCAAATGCACCCCGCCCGGGCCGACTGCCCTGCGAAGTTGGCTCTCTTGCGGTATGCCGCGGGCGACGACGGATCCCCGCCCGCGGCCTTGTTGGAACCGAAAGGCTTACTGGCCGAATGCCAGGTTGAACCAGTTGGTGTTCTCGTTGCTCAGCAGGACGAGGTGAATCATCGCTGCAAGCAGGAAGAGAAACACACCCTGAGCCACGAACACGCGCCGCGGATCAAAGATGAGCCAGATCTTGTAGAACTGTGCCATGTGATCGTTCCTTTTCTACCAGCTGAACCAGGGCAGCTTGATGTACGTGAGCAGGTGGGCGACGCCCGCGACGATCGAGAAGATCCACAACCCGCTCATGTACACCGAGTGCAGCTCCTGGGCCTGCTCGTCGGTGAGACCCGTGAACGACAGGTCAGATTTATCAGCCATATTTCTCTCCGAAAAATTGAACTGACGCCGCACGATCCCCGCGGCCGGGTAGCGACGGAGGCTCATCCCCCGCCCTTGCTCTCGCCTCCGTTGCCGAAGGCGAAACTCGTGTCCGGCGGGCATGGCCGCCGGGAAAACCGTCTCAGGCCGAAAAGATCGTCGGCGTGATGATCCGCGCCTGGGTCCAGGCGCGGGCAAAGGGGCCCTTCTCGGGGATCTCCATCCGGCGAAGCGCGCCAAGGGCCCATGTGATGAGCGCGAGCGGCAGCGTGGCCAGGAAGATCACCGCGAAATAGGCGAAGTACTCGCGGCGGGGCGGCGCGTGGCGCATCCGGACCAGCGGGGTATCCGTGGTGAAGTCGGTCATCGTCAGCTTCCTCCCGTTCGTGGTTCAAGGGTTTCGACCGTCTCGAGCACCACCCGTTCGGCCCCGGCAGCCAGCGCCGCGCGCTCGGCCGCATCGCGCAGGGCCTTGGCGGCCGAAATGCGCGTGAGGATGGGGTGGGTCGCGACGATCTCGTCGAGGCGTGCCTGCGCATCCGCGTCCCAGGGGAAATCGCGGCGGAGCGGCGTGAGGGTGGCCTCGGACACATCCATGTCGGTGGCCAGCGGCAGGATGTGGAACAGCGCGTCGAAAAGGCCGTTGCACAATTCCTGAATGACGTAAGTCGCCCCGGCATAGCCCATGAAGGGCGTGCCCGTATGCCGCCGGATCGCGGCGCCGGGGAAGGATGCGGGAATGAAGGCGGGGCTGGGGCCGTGTCCGCCCTTCATCTCGGCCAGATACATCTTTTCGTTGATCGAGCCGAAGACGATCAGCGGCCGCTTGGTGCGCATCATCTGGCGCACCGCTTCGCTGTCGGTCTTCTTGCCGCGTGTGCGGGCCACGGCGAAAGCGCAGGGAAAGCCCAGATCCCCCTCGAGATAGCTGCGCAGGCCGCGGGTGTAGGTTTCATTGGCCACGACGGCGAATTCGGCCGTCGCGTAGAAATCCTGCGTGACCGAGCGCCACAGATCCCAGACGGGCTTCAGCGTCGAATGCTTTTCGCGTTCGATGAAGGGCTCGGGGTCGAGGCCCAGAAGTTCGCCCAGCTTGCGCAGGAACTTCGTGGTGGATTCGATGCCGAACGGCGCCTGCAGGTAGGGCTTGCCCAGAACCTCGGCCAGGCCCCGGCCGAATTCGCGGTACATGACGATGTTGACATCGGCATTCACGAGGTTGCGCATCTCGGCCAGATGGGCGCCCAGCGGCATGACCATGTTGACCTCGGCCCCTATGCCTTCGACCAGGCGCCGGATCTCGGCAAGGTCCGAGGGCATGTTGAACGTGCCATACATCGGCCCGAGGATATTGACGCGGGGGGCAGCGCCCTCTTCCCGCGCCTTTTCAGGGGGCATCCGGCCCTTGGTCTGGCCGAATTCGGTGAAGATCCAGGTCATCGCGCGGTCGGCGCTTTCCCATTGATCCTCGTCGATGGTGCGCGGCAGGAAGCGCTGGATATTGGTGCCCTGAGGTGTCACGCCGCCGCCGATCATCTCGGCGATCGAGCCGGTGACGACCACCGCCGGAAGCGCGGGGTCAAGCACCTGCCATGCGCGTTTCATCGCCTCTTCGGTGCCCTCGCCCATCTCGGTCTCGGACAGGCCGGTGACGACGATGGGCAGCTCATGTGGCGGCAGGCCGTCGGTGTAATGCAGGACCGAGGTAACGGGCAGGTTTTCGCAGCCCACCGGGCCGTCGATGACGACCTGCAGCCCCTTGACGGCGCAGAAGGCATAGACCGCGCCCCAGTAGCCGCCCGCCCTGTCGTGATCGGTCACGAACATGGCGCAGCCTCCGGGCCGGGGGCCGGAATTTTGCAAAATTCCGGCGCGCGAGAATTTGGACAAATTCTCGCCCCGCATGAAATTTGGACAAATTTCATGCCCATCAGATCATCTCCTCGGCCTTGGCGGCTTTCGCCGCCTTGTCGAGCTTCTTCTGATGCTGGGCGCGGAAATCGGGCCGCAGGTTCGGCGCGCCTTCCCAGACGCCCGCCGTATCGCCCGCGCCCACCCCTTCGAAGAAGGCGCGCATCTTGCCCATCCGGTCGCGCCCGGCGATGGCCGCATTGACCACCTGTCCAAGCGAGCCCGCACCCGCCGGCCCCATCAGGGGCCGGGCGGAAATCAGGTTGGTGAAGTAAAGGCCCGGGATCCCGGCCTCTTTCGCCTTCTGCACCACCGGGGTGGTGCCGATGGCCAGATCCGGCCCGAAAGCCTCCATCGCGGCCAGATCGTCCTCGAGGCTCGCGCGGTAGCGCACCTCCACGCCCTTCGCCGCCAGCCACTCCGCATCCGCAGCCGACCAAGGCGTCCTGGGGCAGGCAGTGCCGACATAAGGCACCTCGGCCCCGCTTTCGATCAGAAGCCGCGCGACCAGAAGCTCGGATCCCTCATAGCCCGAAAGCGTGATCCGCCCCTTGATCGGGGCCGAGGCCAGCGCGCCCCTGATGGCGGGCAGGAAGGCGTTCTGCGCCGCGGCGACCGTATCGGCGGGCAGGCCGAAGGCATCGCCGATGGCCGCCAGCCATGCGGCTGTGCCGTCATGGCCCACCGGGGCCGAGCCGATGACCGGGCGGCCCGCATGTTCGAATTCACGGACCGAGGCCGTATAGAACGGATGGATCGCCGCCACCGCCCCGCAATCGAGCGCGGCATAAAGCTCGCGCCACTCGCGGGTGGGGACCACGGGACCGGCGGCAAGGCCCAAGGGCGCCAGCATCGCACCGATCATCATCGGATCGGCGGGGAACATCTCGCCCAGAAGGGTCACGGTCGGGCGGTCGGACCGGCCACCGACGGGGGCCTGGACCGGGCCTGCCTCGATCTCGCGCCTTGCATAGGCCAGCATCGCGCCGGCCAGCACATCCTTGGCCTCGGCATGGGTGGGGATGCCGAAACCCGGCACGTCGATGCCGACGATCCGCACGCCGTCGATCTCGTCCGGCAAGAGCCGCAAGGGCACGCCCGAGGCGGTGGGCACGCAGAGGTTCGTCACGACGATCGCGTCGTATTTCGCGGGGTCGGCGATGTCGTGGACGGCCTCGCGGATATCCTCGAACAGCTTGCCGGTGACCAGCGTTTCCGAGTTGAACGGCACATAGCCGACAGACCGCCGCGCGCCGTAGAAATGCGACACGAAGGTCAGCCCATAGACGCAGCAGGCAGACCCCGACAGGATCGTCGCCACCCGCCGCATCCGCAGCCCCACGCGAAGCGACCCGAAGGCGGGGCACATGCTTTGCGGCTGGTCATGCGGGCCCTTGGGGTAATCGGCGGCATACCGGTCGAGGATCTCGGACTTGCCGGCCGCGCGGGCGGCCTTTTCCATCTCGCCGCCAGCGTGGCAGCCAGTCGCCTCGGGCGGGGCGGCCTCCGCAGCACCGGCAACCTCTGGCGCCGGTGCATCGGCGGGCGTGATCACAACGCGGCCCTCGGTGTCGCGGCTGACCTCGTAGCCCTGAATGCCATTGCCGTCATGCATCGAGGCCGGACCTTTTGCGGGGATGGGTGATCGCGGGCAGGCTGCCCCGGATGTCGGAGAGCAGCCGCTCGAGCTGATCGGGGCGCACCGAGGCAAGCATGGCGCGGATCTCGGCCAGGTCGGTTTCGTCGGCTGTGGCGCGCGGCTGGTCAGGCGTCGTCATAGATCACCTCCAGGCTTTCGCGGACCTTGGCGTATTTGCCGCGCATGTCGGCATCGGTCGCGGGGACAAGCTGGTAGTCCCCGCCGGTATCCTTGGCATCGAACAGGCCCAGCAGCCCGTCCTGATCCAGCGGCTTCGGCCGGATCGGCGGGGCCAGACCAACCGCATCGGCCAGACCGGCAAAGAGCGGACCCCATTGCGATTGCATGGTGCCGACGATCTGGTAATTGGCCGACTTCTTGCGCAGGTCGTCATCGGCCGGGATCGAGGCGAGGATCGGAACCCCCGCGACCTCGGCAAAGGCCTGCGCCTCGCCCGAGCCGTCATCCTTGTTGATCACCAGCCCCGCGACCCCGACATTGCCGCCGAGCTTGCGGAAATATTCCACCGCCGAACAGACGTTGTTGGCCACGTAAAGTGATTGCAGGTCGTTCGAGGCAACCAGGATCACCTTCTGCGCCATGTCGCGCGCGATCGGCAGGCCGAAGCCGCCGC
>JAFIEN010000235.1 GCA_020832515.1 Rubellimicrobium sp.
CTGTGTCCGCGACATCGCGAACGTGATGCGCCGCGCCTGATCGCCGGGCAGCAGCGCCAGAAGCTCGGCCGCGCGGGCGACGGGCAGCTTGGACAGAAGGACGGCACAGACCTCGGTCGATTCGGATTGTGCGATCGGCACAAGTTCGGCCGCCGACAATGCGATCACGGGCTTCCAGTGGTCAATCCCGTCGCGCGAGGCAAGCTCGGTCCGCAGGCGCGCGGCTGCCGACGGGCTGAGATGCGCGCCAATGGCCGCCAGGGCCCCGTCCATACCCGATGCCGCCGTCAATCCGACTGATTCGAGATCACGCGTGAATTCCTCGGCCACCGAATGAAGTGTCTCGCGGTCGACAAGCCGAAGATCGCCAAGCGCCCGCGTCAATGCAATCTGCGCATCTTCGGTCAGGCGCGACAGGGGCGGCGTCTGCCCCTCTGCCAGCAGCAACTGCACGATGATCGCCGCCTTGCGGCGACGCGTCAGAAGTGGAAGCCCGTCATGGGCGATTGCGGGCGAAGATGTCACGTTGGGTGGCCTGTCACGAAGTCCTGACCGCACTGAAGCCCAGAAGGGTGAAGGAACCGTTATGCGCTGTGCGAACGGTTGCTCGGTCGACATGAAAAGGGGGCGGCCCATCGACCGCCCCCTCGTGTCGAAGTGGTCTTGGGTGGTCTCAGCTGGTGCTCAGCGGCACGCAGGTCGAGCTTGCCTGATCCCACATCGTGCCATCGGCACAGTTCATCGCCTGTTGTTCGACAGCCGTCTTGCCGCTGCACATCGCCGCGGCCAGGCCGGGCAGGACCGCGATGGTCAAAGCTGTCGCGAGGGTCTTCAAGGTCATCCTGGATCTCTCCTCTACGCTGACGTCCAATTGATGGTAGCAGCCAGACTGCACAGGTCAACGCCGCCGTCGCGCCTCAAGGATGCGTGAACAGGACCGACATCTTGCGCAAACGGTCCCGGGTCTGGGGTTCCAGCGTATCGACCACGGCGGTTGCGTCGTGAAGTCTGACGGCGGCATCCTCGATCTCGGCGATATCGGGGGGGGTGAAGTCGCGGTCGGACCGCGCGAAACTTGCAATCGTCCGGCTGTCGCCCCGATCGATCGCAAGTGTGAACCCGTGCTTCATCCCGTACTCGGCAGCCGCCGAAATCACGCCCACAGGATCCTGCCCGGTCAGCTCGTGCCACGGCTTGATGCCCGTATTCTCGAACCCCCAATGCACCGTGGGATCCTGCATCACGAAGCCATTCTTCGAATAATGGTCGATCCAGTCGGGCGGGTAGCTCTGGAACAGGTAAAGCGGGGTCATGAAACGCACGTGAAGCGCCATGGCATAGCCCGCAGGTGCCAGAGCCTTGAGGCGTGACAACTGGTCGCTGATCAGTTCCTGTGGCTCCATCCCTGCAAGTCCCGAGCGCATTCCGGTTGCTCCTCCTGCTCTGCTCACCGTAAGGTAGAGTGGTCAGGGTAAAGAACAGTCTAGGTGAGTGGTGCGAGGCAATACAAGCCCGAGAACAGATGAATACGGACCGGTTGACCGAATGACTGTTACGCCGGGGTTCGAGATACTCGCATCGATTGCATCGGGTGGGTACTATGTCGCACTGCGGGTGGGATTTGCCTTTCCGATGGAAGAGGTGAACGCGCTGCCGCCTGCCTGGGTAGAGCACTACACGATCCACCGCTACATGATGAGCGACCCGGTGATTCGCTGGGTCTACTCGAACACCGGATCGATTCGCTGGAGCGAGATAGATACCGACGATCCCAAGCAGGTGCTGCGGCAGGCCCGCATGTTCGGACTGCGGTATGGTTTGGCAGTTGCCGTTTTCGACGGCAACAAGGCCGGGCAGCGGTCCTTCGGCAGTTTCGTGCGCCCGGATCGTGAATTCGACGACGACGAGATCAGCATCATCGCCAGCGAGCTTGAGCGTCTGCACAATTCAAAGGCGCCGCCGACGAACCTGACCGCGGCCGAGATCGAGGCGCTGCGCATGGTCAAGGATGGCCTGCGACTCAAGCAGATCGCACATGTGCTGGGCATTTCGGAAGGCGCGGTCAAGCAACGCCTGAAGAATGCGCGGATCAAGCTTGGCGCCAAGACCGGCGCAGAAGCAATGTCGCTGGCAAGCAGCTTTTCCCTTATCTGACAGCGCCGTCCCGGATCGCCGAAAGACCCTTGCCAGACCACCACGGGCGGCAACGCAAGGGCGGCGCATCGCTGTTCGAATGTGGCGGGAAAGTGGCGCGAATGGGGCGATTTTTCGGCAGAATTCCGGCGAAAAGTCAGCATCATGATTAACAACCGCTACAAGAAGGCGTTAGATGGACTCTCCACAAAGGAGAGTAACCATGGAAAACATCACCTTCGACATGTCGTGTCTGCACCTTTACGGCACGGCGTTCTACGACTTCCTGGCCCTCAGGAAGCAGTTCTTCGTCGATCAGCTGCACTGGGATATCCCGCATGACGACCGCGTCGAGATGGACCAGTACGACAATCCGCTGGCCCATTACTCGCTTGTCCTGCGGGACGGGAAGGTGATCGGCGGCGCGCGGACGATGGCGACGACGGCGACCTGGGGCCAGCACAGCTACATGCTGCGCGATGCAGTTCAGGGCAAACTGATCGACATCCCGCCCGAGATCATGACCCAGCGGATCGAGACGCCAAGCGTCTGGGAATGCACCCGTCTGGTCATTTCGGACGAGGTGTCGAGCCATGCCGAACGCAGCCTGTGTCTGTCGCTGATCGTGGACGGGCTGGTCGAGGTGGCGGCCGAGAACGGGGCGACCGAGATGATCTCGCTTTCGCCGCTGCCGCTCATGCGGGCGCTGCGCCAGCTTGGCTTTGCCGCCGACCGGATCGGCGAACCCTACCGCAACGATCAGGACGGTCGCCAGTATGCCGTTCTGTCGATGCCCGCCATGCGTGCCCAGCCGCATGCACCCCGCGCCACGCACCGGCCCCAGCCGGCCGCGCTGCATGCACCTTCGGTTGTCTGAGCGGCCGAACGCTGCCAGAGGAAGGGACCAAGACGCCGCCACCGGGGGGTGGGCGGCACATGGTTCCATCGGAAAGACCCGAAGGACGCGCAGGGGTGTGCTGTTTCCCGACGGCCCGAAAGACCGCAGGACGGGTGGGCCGCTCAGGCCCCGAAGACCCGTCGGAAGATCGTCTCCACATGTTTGGTATGGTAACCGAGGTCGAATTTCTCTTCGATCTCAGCGGCGCTCAGCGCGGCTGTCACCTCGGGGTCGGCCAGCAGCTCGGTCTTGAAATCGGCCCCCTTCTCCCAGACCTTCATCGCGTTGCGCTGGACCAGCGCATAGGCCTGTTCGCGGCTGACACCGGCCTGGGTCAGCGCAAGCAGGACCCGCTGACTCATCACCAATCCCCGAAAGCGGTTCATGTTGCCGGCCATGTTCTCGGGATAGATCACCAGCTTCTCGAGCACGCCCGCCAGCCGGTGCAGCGCGAAGTCCAGCGTCACCGTCGCATCCGGCCCGATGGCGCGCTCGACGCTGGAATGGCTGATGTCGCGCTCATGCCAGAGCGCCACATTCTCGAGCGCCGGCACCACCGCACTGCGCACGAGCCGCGCAAGGCCGGTCAGGTTCTCGGTCAGCACCGGGTTGCGCTTGTGGGGCATCGCGCTCGAGCCCTTCTGGCCGGGCGAGAAGAACTCTTCTGCCTCGAGCACCTCGGTGCGCTGCATGTGACGGATCTCGGTCGCGACATTCTCGATGGATGACGCGATGACGCCCAGCGTGGCGAAGAACATCGCATGCCGGTCGCGCGGGATCACCTGCGTGCTGATCGGCTCGGGGCGCAGGCCCATCTGCGCGCAGACATGCTCTTCGACCATGGGGTCGATGTTGGCGAAGGTGCCCACGGCACCCGAGATCGCGCCGGTCGCGACCTCGTATCGTGCCTTTTCCAGCCGGTTGCGGTTGCGGTCCATCTCGGCAAAGAAGCGGGCGAAGGTCAGGCCCATGGTGGTGGGTTCGGCATGGATCCCGTGGCTGCGCCCGATCCGGGGGGTCAGCTTGTGTTCCATCGCGCGCGTCTTCAGCGCGGCGAGCACCCGGTCCATCCCGGCCAGAAGCAGGTCGGCCGCGCGGCAAAGCTGGATGTTGAAGGTCGTGTCCAGAACATCGGACGAGGTCATCCCCTGATGAACGAAGCGGGCCTCTTGCTCGCCCACGATCTCGGCCAGATGCGTCAGGAAGGCGATCACGTCATGTTTCGTAACCGCCTCGATCGCGTCGATGCGCGCCACGTCGAATGGCACGTCGCGAGCCTTCCAGACGGCTTCGGCATTCTCTTTCGGGATCACGCCCAGATCGGCCATCGCATCGCAGGCATGGGCCTCGATCTCGAACCAGATGCGGAACTTCGTCTCGGGCGACCAGATGGCGACCATCTCGGGGCGGGAATAGCGCGGGATCATGGGTTGCCTTTCGGGTTGGGCCGGGGTCGCAGGCGTCATAGGATGGCCGCGGACGGGCCACAAGCGGCGGGCCGGGCGAGAAGGAGCTGCCGGGTGACGGACAGGGTCGCAGCCGAAGGGTTCCTGGGCCACTGGTCCCTGACCCGGCTGATCGAGGACCGGCGGGCCGGGCAGGCGGGCAGCTTTGCGGGCCGCGCGTCGATCACGGAACATGCCTCCGGGCACTGGCGCTATCACGAAGAGGGGGTGATGCGGCTGGGTTCCGCCGCCCCGATGGCCGCGACCCGCGCCTATCTGTGGCAACCGGGCGAGGGCGGGCTCACGGTGCTGTTCGAGGATGGCCGTCCTTTTCACCACTTCCCGCTGACAGGTGGGCCGGGTGCGGATCACCTCTGCGGTGCCGACCTCTATTCCGTGACCTACGATTTCTCGGGCTGGCCCCTGTGGCGCTCGATCTGGGAGGTGCGGGGGCCCCGCAAGGATTACCGTCTGGAAAGCCGCTACCACCGACCATGACGCTGCCCTTGCGCGTCGTCCGGCACTCGGGCAAGAAAGACGAAACGCGCATCATGGGAGGCCCGCATGGCCCAGGCACTGACGGACAATCGCGATGGACTGGTTCTGGCCGAGATGATCGGCCCGGCCTCTGGCCTGGGACGGCTTGCGGTGCAGGCGGCGCTGGTTGTCGTGGGGGTCGTGCTTCTGGCGGTGATGGCCAAGATCAAGGTGCCGATGTGGCCCGTCGCGATGAGCATGGGGACCTTTGCGGTCCTGACCATAGGGGCGGCCTACGGGCCGCGGCTGGGGCTTGTGACGATCATTGGCTATATGGCGTTGGGCGCGCTGGGCATGGATGTTTTCCAGAGCTCTGCCCCCGGGGCAAGCGGCATGGCCTACATGATGGGTGCCACGGGCGGGTATCTGGTCGGCTATGTGCTGGCCGTGGCGCTGATGGGCTGGGCCGCGCGGGCGGGTTGGGACCGGTCTGCCGGGCGCATGGCCCTGGCGATGCTGGCCGCCAATGCGGTGATCTACCTGCCCGGGATCCTGTGGCTGGGCCAGCTTTTCGGCTGGGATCAGCCGATCCTGCAGTGGGGCCTCTGGCCGTTCCTGATCGGCGATGCGCTGAAGCTGGCGCTGGCCGCGATGCTGGTGCCGGGCCTCTGGCGGCTTCTGGGGACTGCGCGCGCCTGAAGCGAACGCCGCGCTGACGGCGCGGCACAAGTCACGATGGAATGGCGCCGTCCGGGTCCGCCGGGATGCGTCAGGCCATCGCGTGGCGCCAGCCGGCGGAATAGGCCCCGGTCAGGTGATGGTCGAGCTGGCGTTCGATATCGCCCAGAAGCGACGAGGCCCCGAAGCGGAACAGGTCGGGCTGCAACCAGCGGTCGCCCAGCTCATCCTTCATCAGCGCCAGATAGACCAGCGCGTCCTTGGCCTTCGAGATGCCGCCCGCCGGCTTGTAGCCGATCCTGTATCCGGTCCGGTCGTGATAGGCGCGGATCGCGCGGATCATCGTCAGGCTGACCGGCAGGGTGGCGTTGACCGTTTCCTTGCCGGTCGAGGTCTTGATGAAATCCGCACCCCCCATCATGCAGACAAGGCTGGCCTTCGCGACATTGCGCAGCGTGCCCAGTTCCCCCGTGGCCAGGATCGCCTTGACATGCGCAGCCCCGCAGGCGGCCCGCATCTCGCGCATCTCGTCGTAAAGCGCCTGCCAGTTGCCGGTCAGTACATGCCGGCGCGAGATGACGATGTCGATCTCGGCCGCGCCTGCGGCAACGCTCTGGCCGATCTCGGCGATACGCAGCGCAAGGGGCGACAGCCCCGCCGGGAAGCCGGTCGAGACGGCGGCGACCGGGATGCCGCTGCCCTGCAGAGCCTCGACAGCCGTTTCCACCATGTCGTGATAGACGCAGACCGCGCCGACGGTCAGGCCGGTCATGCCAAGCGCGGACAGGATCCCGGGGGCTACCGGCTGGCGCGCCTTGGCGCAAAGGCGGCGGACCCGGCCGGGCGTATCGTCGCCCGACAGCGTGGTCAGGTCGATCAGCGAGATCGCCCTGCACAGCCATGCGGCCTGATGGTCCTTCTTGACGCTGCGCCTGCCGGGCAGGGTGGCAGCGCGACGTTCGATCGCCGAGGTATTGGCCTGAACGCGGGCGACCCAGTCAAGGTCGAGGTCCATGCCCGGATTGCGGGGCAGGTGAAGCTGCGGGAGTTGCGGGGCCTGGGTGGTCGGGGTGGCAAGGGTCATGGGCTCGGTGTCTGGCGGGGCCCGGCGGGCGAGGCCTGCAGGCTGACACGGGGCGCGGGGCTTGGCAAGGCGGCGGGATTGTAAGCCGGGTGGGGGGGGGGGGGGGGGGGGGGGGGGGGGGGGGGGGGGGGGGGGGGGGGG
>JAFIEN010000236.1 GCA_020832515.1 Rubellimicrobium sp.
GCCCCGGCACGCTTACCATCCGCCCCGAGGCGATCCGCCCCGGCCCCGCCCCCGAGAACACGCTGATGATGACAGTGACCGACCGAAGCTTCCTCGGCACCCGCACCCGCCTGACCCTGACCGCCGCCGGTCAGACGCTCGAGGCGACGCTGCCCCCCGACATCGCGCACGGGATCGAGGCAGGGCAACAGGTCACCCTCCACCTGCCCCGCGCCGCGCTCTGGGTGTTGCCCCACGCCTGA
This sequence comes from Rubellimicrobium sp., assembly GCA_020832515.1. Lineage (GTDB taxonomy): Bacteria > Pseudomonadota > Alphaproteobacteria > Rhodobacterales > Rhodobacteraceae > JAFIEN01. The sequence goes on from JAFIEN010000236.1 coordinate 243, forward strand.
CCCTCAGGCCGGTTCCACTGCGAACGGATCCTCGACCCGGGGCCAGACCGGCCGGGTCAGGTTGCGATAGGGCGTCACCCGCATGTCGGACGGGTAGATGCCCGGGATCTCGCAATAGATCACCTGCTCGGCGATCGGCGCGAAACCGGCGTGGAAATGGTTGGTCGATTTCACAAGGATCGCCCGCTTGGTGGCCGGATCGACGCCCAGATTGGTCAGGATGTCCGGCTCGAAGGTCTGCGTCCGGTTCGAGATCAGAAGGATATCCGCCTCCGTCCCCACCGGCCGCACCACCGCCGCCGTGCCCAGCGTCACCCTTGATCCGCGAAAGCTCTGCCAGCCGGGCGCGGCCAGCCCCCGCACCTCGACCCTCAGGTCAAGCGGTGCACCCGAGGCGACGGAGGTCTTGCCCCCGATCCGCATGTCGATCACCGCCCCCGGACCCGCCGCATGGGCAATCGCCGCCGCCTGCGGATCCCAGAGGGCCGCCACCGCAAAAGGCCCGATCCCGGCCTCCAGCATCGCGCGCAGAAGGACCGTGTTGTCCCCCGCCACGCCGCCGCCCGGATTGTCCCAGATGTCGGCCACCACGACAGGCCGCCCGGACCGCCCGCCCGCCCGCAGCACATCGAGCGTCGCGGCAAGGTCCAGCGTCTCCATCTTGACCTGCCCGCGCATCCCCCAGACCTCGCGCCCCAGCCGTTCGGCCAGCGCCGCCCCGCCCGCCCGGTCGCCATCCATGACGACTAGGACCTGCGTCCCCAGATCGGGCACATCCGCCGCCATGAAGCCGTGGATCAGCGATACCGACAGCACGCCGTCGCGGCCCTGCAACGCCTCCATCCGGTCCACGAAGTCGCGCATCGGCTGGCGCGAGGTGGGGAAGATATCCATCATCCGGCAATCATGGGTCGCAATCACGGGCCGCACCTCGCCCCGCGCCGCCCGCAGCGCAAGATCGACGACATGCTCGGCCCGCGCCTCGAAATCGGTATGCGGAAACTCGAGGAAGGCCGCCAGAATGTCCGCCGCCGCCACCCGCGCGGGCGTCAGGTGGCTGTGCGGATCAAGCTCGGCCGCCACCACGACATCCGGCCCGACGATGGCCCGCACCCGGGTCAGCAGGTCGCCCTCGCAATCCAGCGTGCGCTGCGCCACCATCGCCCCGTGCAGGCCCAGCACCACGGCATCCACCGGCAGGGCGGCGCGCAATTCGTCAAGGATCTGGTCCCGGATCGCCTCGAACACGTCCTGCCGCAGAAGGCCCCCCGGTTCGGCCCAGCAGGCCGTCCCCTCGATCACCACCAGCGCCGGATCTGCCGCCGCCCGCGCGCGCAGCGCCGGAATGACGGCCGAACAGAGCGAGGGCGTTTCGGGATGCTGGCCCGGCGCGGCATAGAACGCAGCCTCGAAGGACGCGCGGTCCGTCGGCACCGGCGAAAACGTATTGGTTTCGGTCGCGAAGCTCGCTGTGAACACCCGCATGTGGGCCCCCTATTTCACTGCGCCGACGGACATGCCCCGCACCAGATACCGCTGCAACCAGGAAAACACGATGGCCACCGGCACCGTCGCAACCAGCGCCGCCGACATGACGTGATGCCATTCGACGGTGTAGCGCCCGGCGACCAGACTGAAGATGCGGATCGGCAGCGTATGGCTGCTGTCCGACCGCAGGATCGTCAGCGCGATGACGAATTCGTTCCACGCGTTGATGAAGCCGAAGATCGCCGTCACCGTCATCGCCGGCAGCGCCAGCGGCAAGAACACCTGCGCCACCGCCCGCGCGCGCGAGGCCCCCTCGATCCAGGCCGCCTCTTCAAGCTCGCGCGGGATCGTGGCGAAATAGCTTTGCAGCATCCAGACGGTGAAGGCGATGTTGAAGGCGCCATAGATCGCCACAAGGCTCCAGGTCGTATCGACCAGCCCCAGCCAGACGATCAGCCGAAAGAGCCCGATCACCAGCACGATGGGCGACAGCATCTGCGTGACCAGCAGGAACTGCCGCACCGCGCCTTCGCCCGTGAAGCGGAACCGGTCGAGCGCATAGGCAAAGGGCACCGACACCGCCAGCGCCACCGCCGTGGACAGCACCGCCACCTTCACCGAATTGAACAGCGCCACGCCGAAACCCGTCGCATTCCACATGTCGACAATGTTGTGCCATGCGGGTTCGGACGGCCACCATGTCGGCCGCAGCACCTCGGAGGCGGGCTTGATCGCGGTGATGAACATGACGGCATAGGGAAAGAGGCACAGCACCAGAAGCGGCGACAGCGCCAGCCAGCACAGGGCCGATTTGCGCAACCGCCGTGCGCCCGGACCGCTCATGCCCACCCTGCTCATGCCCGCCCCTTTCGCGTGGCCAGCGCCACATAGACCGCCGTCAGCGCCAGAAGGAACAGGAACATCAGAAGCGACAGCGCCGCCGCCTCGCCCATCCGGCCGATGCGAAAGCCCAGCCGGTAGAGGTAGGTGACAAGAATATCGGTCGAATTGGCCGGGCCACCTTGCGTCGTCACCCAGATGATCGGGAAGGAGTTGAAGACATAGATCGTGTTCAGCACCACGGCGATATTCACGAAGGGCCGCATCAGGGGCCATGTCAGCTCGGCAAAGCACTGCCATGCACTGGCGGATTCAAGCCGTGCCGCCTCGTAAAGGTCGTCGGGGATCGAGGCGAGGCCGCCGAGGAAGATCGTCACCGTGAACGGGACCGAGACAAGGATGCCGATCATGATCTGCATCGGAAAGGCGGTCTGCCCATGCGCCAGCCACTGCACGTTGCGCTCGATCACGCCCGCCCAGATCAGCGCCGAGTTCAGCATTCCGCTTTCCCCGCTCAGCGCCCACCGCCAGACGATCGCCATCATCGTCAGCGACATGGCCCATGGCAGCATCACGATCACCCGCGCCACCCCGCGGCCCGCGAAATCCTCGTTCAGGATCAACGCCACGGGAAAGGCCACAAGGATCGTGCCGCCGACGATGCCCACGGTCCAGACCACGGTCCGCCAGAAGGCGCGGTAGAAATCGGGATCGGCAAAGATGCGGGCGTAATTGTCCCAGCCGGTCAGCCCGCGCGGCACACCGAACCGGTTCACATCGCTGAACGACAACACGCTCAGCTGCCACAGCGGCATGAGGATGATCATCGCCGCCAGAAACAGCCCCGGCGCCAGCAGCAGATAGGGCAGGATCGCGTCGTATCGGCGCATCACGGGGTCCGGTGTTCGGGCGAAATGGGAAAGGCCGGGGCAGGCAGCGCGCCCGCCCCGGCCGGCATAATGGCGCGCCTAGTTGGCGCCGAGGATGGGGTTGATATCGGCGGCCGCCGCGGTGAGCGGCTCCTCGATATCGCCTTGGCCCAGATAGATCGTCTGCAGCGCGACCGAGGTCCGCTCGGCGATCTCTTCCCAGCCGGCGATCACGGGCGCAAAGCGCGCCTCGGGCAGAAGCGCCGCGAACTCGGCCAGGACCGGATCATCGGCAAACTCCGGCATCGCCGCGACCGCGGTCTGCACCGGCAGGAAGCCTTCGCCGCCGGTAAAGCGCGCGCGCCATTCGGTGGTGAAGATGAAGTCGAGGAAGGCCCAGGCCGTGTCCTTGTTCTGGCTGTTCTCGAACATGATGATCGAGTCGGTCACGCCATAGGTGCCCCGGTCGCCATCCGGCCCGGCCGGGATCGCGGCCACGCCGAAGTTCAGGTCGGGCACCTCGTTGCGGATCTGCGTCGCCAGGAACGGCGCCGTGATCATCATGCCGACCCGGCCTTCCTTGAACAGGTTCTGCACATCCTCGCGCGTCATCGAGGTCACGCCTTCCTGCGTCAGACCCTCGTTCAGCAGGTCAAGGTAAAGCTGCGCCGCCTGGATGCCGGCCTCGGTGTTCAGGCCCGAGGTGCCGTCTTCCTGCACCAGCTCGCCCCCGAAGGCCCAGAAGGCATAGTAGAAATAGACATCCGTCTCGATCTGCGCGCCCTGCATCCCGAAGCCGGCGATGTCGTCGCCAAGCGCGTCGATCGCGCGGGCTGCCTCGACCAGCTCTTCCCAGGTGTCGGGCGCACTCTCCAGCCCCGCCTGCTCGAACAGATCGGCGTTGTAATACATCGCCCGCGCCGACGCCGCGATGGGCAGGCCGAAGGTCTGTCCGTCAAAGACCGAGGGCGACAGGAACACGTCGATGAAGCGGCCGGTGAATTCGTCGTCCATGAAGTCGTCCAGCGGGGCGGCGATCCCCTCGTCGACGAAATCGACAAGCCAGCGCGTGCCGATGATCGACAGATCCGCATTCGCCCCGGCCGAGATATCGGTCGTCAGCTTCTGCAGCATCACGTCCCAGGGCACCACCTCGATCTGGATGTCGGTGCCGGGATTGGCCTCTTCGAAGGCCGCTGCGGCATCCTCGAAATAGGGCCCGGTAAGCGAGGAATACTCCGCCACCGTGACCCGCACGGTATCGGCCTGCGCCGTCGCAGCCGTCAGCGCAAGCGCCGCAGCGCCCAGGCGCAACTTGTTGATCGTCATGGTCATGACCTCCGCTGTTTCTTGTCGTTCCGGCCCGGTCGCACGCCAAATCCCGGCGCTTGACCGACCGAAGGTGGTGTCAGGTTCTTACAGGACCACCGGCCTGTCCAGCGTTTTTCGCTATTTCATGTTGCGAACTTTCACGCTTGCCCCCATCATGCCGGCATTCAGGCGGAAACGGACCATCTCATGCAGGACAAGCGTATCGTCATCACCGGTGCGGGCGGAGGCCTTGGCCAGGCACTTGTCGCGCGTTTCGCGGCCGCCGGCGCGCATGTGATCGCCTGCGACCGGCCCGGTGCCGACCTGTCCGCCCTGCCCGTCGTCGAAACCCACCTCTTCGACATCGCCGACCGCACCGCCACCCTGGCCGCCGCCCGCGCCATCACCGCGAACGGCCCCCCCGATGCTGTCATCTCGAACGCGGGCCTGACCCGGGCCGAGACGCTGGCCACCACCGGCCCCGACGAGATCGAGGCCGAGCTTGCGCTGAACTACACCGGCGCCGCCCATCTGACCCGCGCGCTGCTGCCCGCGATGGGTGCGGGCAGCGCCTTCGTCTTCATCGCCTCGGTCAATGCGCTGGCGCATTTCGGCAACCCCGCCTACAGCGCCGCCAAGGCCGCCCTCATCGCCTGGAGCCGCGCCATCGCAACCGAAGCCGGCGCCCGGGGTATCCGGTCGAACGTGGTCGCGCCCGGTTCGATCCGCACCCCCGCATGGGATCACCGGATCGAAAAGGACCCCACCCTGCCCGACCGCCTGCGCGGCCTTTACCCCGCCGGCCGCCTCGTCACCCCCGACGAGGTCGCCCAGGCCGTCTTCTTCCTCGCCTCGCCCGCTGCCAGCGGCATCACGGGCGTCACCCTGCCCGTCGACAACGGCCTGACCGCCGGCAACCTGCCCTTCCTGTCGCTGATCGGGGGTGACGCATGACCGCTCTTTCCCTGCGCAACATCGCCAAGCGTTACGGCACCCAAAGCGTGATCGAGGGGCTGGACCTCGATATCGAGCAGGGCGAATTCGTCGTGCTTGTCGGCCCCTCGGGCTGCGGCAAGTCCACGCTTCTGCGGATGATCGCGGGGCTCGAGGATATCTCGGGCGGCGATCTGATGATCGCCAACCGGCGCGCCAACGACACCCCGCCCCAGCGCCGCAACATCGCGATGGTGTTCCAGTCCTACGCCCTCTTTCCCCACATGACGGTCGCCCAGAACATCCGCTTCGGCCCCCGCGTCCGGCGCGAGGACCCGGCCGAGATCGACCGCCGCCTGCGCATCGCCGCCGAGACGCTGAACCTCACCGATTACCTTGAACGCAAACCCTCCGAACTGTCCGGCGGCCAGCGTCAGCGCGTCGCCATGGGCCGCGCCCTTGTCCGCGACCCGTCGCTGTTCCTGTTCGACGAGCCGCTGTCGAACCTCGACGCCAAGCTGCGGGTCCAGATGCGGACCGAGATCAAGGCCCTGCACCACAAGCTCCGCCCGACCGTGGTCTATGTGACCCATGACCAGATCGAGGCGATGACCATGGCCGACCGCATCGTGGTGATGGAAGGCGGGCGCATCGCCCAGGTCGGCCGCCCGCTTGAACTGTACGACAACCCCGCCAACCTGTTCGTCGCAGGCTTCATCGGCTCGCCCGCGATGACCTTCCTGCCCGCCACGACCACGGGCGACTGCGTCAGCCTGTCCGACGGCACCCATATCCCCTGCGCCACACCGGGCAGCGGCCGCAAGGTCATCGCCGCCATCCGCCCCGAAACCTACGCCCGCCAGCCCGACGGCCCCATCACCCTGACCGTCGCGCTTGTCGAACCCACAGGGCCCGAACTGCATGTCTTCGGCACCATCGCCGGCACCGAGGTCCGCGTTGTCCTGCGCGACCGCGACATCCCCGCCCCCGGCGCGGAACTGCGCCTGTCGGTCGCGCCCGGGGCGGTGGCGCTTTTCGATCCCGACACCGGGCTGAGGCTGTGACCGACACGACGCACAACCCGCCCCCCCCCGCGGCCCGCCCCCCAGCGGCCCACCTAACCGAGGCCCGCCCGCCAGAGGCCAGGG
>JAFIEN010000237.1 GCA_020832515.1 Rubellimicrobium sp.
GCCCCAGATGCCGACCTTGCCGGCGCGGTGCAGCTGGTCGAACAGGTCGACGAATTCGTCGACCGGCACGTCGGGATTGTCGCGGTGCAGGATGTAGATCGGCGCGAAATCCAGCCCCAGCCGGTCGAGCGAGATATCGAGCTGTGCGCGCACCCCGTCGGGCGTGCAGAAGGGGGTGACGCCGCCCTTGACGGTGACGACAATCTCTTTTGCCACCCCGCGCGAGGCGATCCACTGGCCCAGCACGGCTTCGTGCGCGCCGCCGCCATAGACGAAGGCGGTGTCGAAGGCGTTGCCGCCGGCCTCCATCCAGGCATCCCAAATGACGGCGCCTTCGGCCGGCGTGTCGCGGTTGTCGCAGCCCATGACGAGTTGCGACATCGGCAGATCGACGCCGGCGATGCTGCGGCGCGGAATCGGGGGCAGGCCCTTGGGCAGGGTGCGGGGCAGCTTGCGCACCACGCCCGGCGCCTCGGCGAAGGTGGGGTAGCCGACCTCGGCCCGCCAGCGATCGAGCGTGGCGATATTGCCCAGGCTGTCGGCATGCGACATGGCGGGGAAGGGCGGCTCTTTCAGGCCGTCCAGGATCGCACGGGCGGCCAGTTCCGCCTCGAAGGCGAAGAGTTGCCAGTCGTGGCGGATTTCCTCCACCGTCGTCTCGCAGTCACGGGTGATGCGGAGGGTGCAGTCGGAGGGGCCTTCGTTGCGGCCGGGCATCCAGGGATTGTCGAGCAGGATCGAGCCTTCGGTGCCGTCGATCCGCAGCTTGTTTTCCATCATCCGGCTGACGGCGCAGGCAACCTCGGCGGTGAGGCCGCTGGCGAAGGTGAGCAGGCCGAAGGCGACCTCGTCGACCCCCGTCTTGCCGATCAGGCCCGCGCCCTTGACGGTGACGGGATCGGCGAAGGGGGCGCCGGTCGCGACACCGGCGATCATCCGCGCGGCCGAGACGGGATAGCCGCCCACATCGAGGATGCCGCCGCCGGCCAGATCGTGGCGATAGACGCGCGACGCGGCATGGCCGCGGGCGTCGAAGCCGAAGGTCGCGTGGACATGGACGACCGTGCCGATGGTGCCGTCCTTCAGCAGTTCGACCAGGCGGGCGATCTGGGGATGGCAGCGATACATGAAGGCCTCCATCATGAAGAGATCTTCCTGACGGGCGACCTCGACCATGGCGGTCATCTCGGCAAGGTTGAGCGCGCCGGGCTTTTCCACCAGCACGGGCTTGCCCGCGCGCAGTGCCTGGATCGCAAGTTCGGCATGGGGCGGGTGGGGCGTGGCGATATAGACCGCATCGACCGCCGGATCGGCCAGAAGCGCCTCGGCGCTGGCGTGGCGATGGGCGGGGGCGATGCCGTAGCTGTCGCCGAAGGCGGTGCGGCGGCCTTCGTCGCGGCTTGAAATGGCCTTGAGATGCGACAGGGGCGACAGGGCGATGCCATCGGCGAAATTGCGGGCGATGGTGCCGGGGCCGATGATGCCCCAGTTCAGGCTGGTCATGAGCTTGCTTTCTTGACAACGGTCAGGTTGGAGTCGGCGCTTCCGGCGGCAAGGGCCATCTGTTCGCGCCGGTAGGCCGAGGGTGAGAGGTTGAACTCGCGGCTGAACCGCGACGAGAAATAGAATGGGCTGGAAAAGCCGCTGGCGGCGGCGACCTCGGCGATCGACCAGTTGGCCGAGCGCAGAAGATGCGATGCGCGGATCAGCCGCTCCTTTTCGATATAGGCCTGCGGCGACAGCCCCACCTGCCGGGTGAACAGCGCCGTGAACTGCGACCGCGACAGGCCCACGGTCCGGCTGAGGCCCGGGATGTCCAGTCGGTCGGCCAGACGCTCGCCGATGATGACAAGCGCGCGGTGGATCCGGTCGTCCATGCCGTATGTGCCATGGGTCGGGTTGAAGTCGTCGGCCAGGATGAGCACCCGTTCCAGCGCGTTCATCGCCGCCTCCATCCGCAGCCGCCCGGGGCCGCGCGAGACTTCGACCATCCGGTGCAGTTCCTCCTCGATCGGTCCGAAATCCTCGCCGGTGGACAGGAGCGCAACCCCTTCGTCCAGAGGCGGCCAGGACAGCCAGTCCAACCAATGGGGGCGTGGCCGGAAATGCACCCAGATGTTGCGCCATGCCTCGTTTTCGTCGTGAAAGCCGTAATCGTGAAGGATGCCGGGGCGGATCAGCATGAGGTCGCCGCGCAGCATCTGCTGCCCACGGCCGGACCGCGTTCGCACCGCGCCCGTGCCGGCGCAAGTTCCCACGATCACCCAGTCGTCGGTTCCGTTCGGCCGATAGGCGCGGCTGAGCATTCCGTCCTGCGGCAGGATGCCTGCGACGATCGGTGTCGGCACCGGGGCATGATCATTGCGGGCGGCGTCGACGATCATCATTCATTCGCCCCATGGGCCATTCGCAGAACATCCGTATTCGTCAATTCGGCGCATCCCCCAGATTGCCTGGCCCAGTAATGCCGCGCATCAAAAGGACCAGCTTCCATTTCAGCGCGACGACGCAAAATACCGCTAGAGCGAGAAAGCAAAATGCTTCCTCGCGCATTTCCAACGGCAATAACGGAGGTCGCCCCTCTTTGCCCAAAGTCTAGGCTCCTGGCGCGGGCAGGTCCATCCTGATCAGTCCTGATCGAATGCAATATTGTCCGATCTCACGGTGAAGTTGGGGTGAAGTTGGGGCCTGACGCAGGCGAGGAAGCCGCCGTCACCGCGCCGCCACGCCAAGGTGAAAGGTCGTGATCTGCTTTGCTGCAATGCAGCATCGGGTTGGAGCCATGGCGTCGAGCCAAGGTGATTCGCTGTGGGCCATGGCGGGTTGCGTCCCTGCGAAAATGACGCCCCTGACCGGTTGTCGCCTTGGGCCGGGCTGGATGATATCGAAGGTGCTCTGGAGGGAATCGAAAGACTGTCCGGTGCCCTCGTCGGCAATCGCCGTATCACACGGGTCTGCCGGTCAATTTTTCGAATTCGCCTTGACCCCCGGCGAAACATGCATTCAACTCTGAGGTCATTGCGGGATGTCCGGAGGGGATCATGGGCACCCGAAATCAGGGAGAGGATACGCATGAAAATTGTTGATGGACTGAGCATCCTTGCCGCACAGCGGCGCAGCGTGCTTGGGCTTCTGGGCGGCGGGGTCGTTGCGGCGGCGGCGGCGGCGATGCCCCAATCGGTGGCTGCAGACCAGGTCGAGATCACGATGTGGTCCTGGGTGCCGAACCTGCAGATGCAGATCGACCTGTTCATGGAGCGTAACCCCGACATCAAGGTCGAACTGGTCAACGCCGGTCAGGGCGGCGCCCAGCACATGCAGTTCCGCAACGCGCTGCGCGCGGGTCGGGGCGCGCCTGACGTGATCCAGATCCCGCTTGAGATGCAGGCGACCTTCCAGCTGATCGGCGGGCTCGAGGATATCGGACCGCTTGGCGCAAGCGAGTTGCAGGGTGATTTCGTCGACTGGGTCTGGGGTCAGGTCTCGAACGAAGATGGCGCCGTCTTCGGCATTCCGTGGGACAGCGGCCCGATGGCCATCGTCTATCGCGGCGACCTGTTCGACGAGGCGGGCATCACCGAAATCCCCACCTGGGAAGATTTCCGCGAGGCCGCGGCCCAGTTCCGCGAGACCCATCCCGACAAGTATATCACCAGCGCCACCTTCAGTTCGGGCGGCTGGTCGACGGGCCTTTTCTGGCAGGCGGGGTCGCGCCCGTTCGAGGTGATCGACCAGACCACGATCCGCATCGGCGTGAATGACGACGCGGCCCGTGAAGTGGCGCAATTCTGGACCGAGCTTCTCGAGGCCGATCTGGTCGATCCGCAGCCGGCCTGGAACAACGACTTCTACACCTCGCTTGACCGTGGCCTGATCTCGTCCTGGATCATCGCGGGCTGGGGGCCGGTCTTCATGGAAGGGTTCACCTCGGAAAGCGCGGGCCAGTGGCGCGCCATGCCGATGCCGACCTGGGGCGAGGACAACCCGGCGGCCGGCAACTGGGGCGGATCGTCCATCGCAGTCGTGGCGGGCACGCCCGAGGCCGAGGCCGCCGCGCGGCTTGCCATCTTCCTCGGCCATGACCAGGAAGCAGCCACGATGTTCTATGAGCGGCAGTTCCTGTTCCCGGTGCTCAACAGCATTCTGGAAAGCGACACCTTCGTGAACGCCACGATGGATTTCTATGGTGGTCAGGGCTTCAACCACGTCTTTGCCGAGGCCTCGAACACGATCGACCGCGACTTCCAGTTCAGCCCGTTCCAGGACTTCGTCTACGAGACGCTGGAAAGCGAGCTTGGCGGGGCGGCTGCCAACGGAACCAGCCTTGTCGATGCGCTTGATCGCGCGCAGGCAACGCTCGCGGCCTTTGCCCGCGAGCAGGGCTTCACGGTGGTGGACTGACCCCCGGATGGCGGTGCAATCGCCTCTGGACACGACGGCGGGGGGGGCGGGAATGCGCGTGGGCCCCCGCGGGGGGGGCGCGCCGCGCCGCGCCCCGTCACCATGCCGTCGCCGCATCGGCAACGGCGCAGCCGGCTGTCGGGCCTCGTGCCCTATCTGTTTCTGGCGCCCTTCTTCGTCCTGTTCATGACGATGCTGGTGCTGCCGATGTTCTATGCCTTCTACCTGTCGCTCTATCAGGAGCGCATGGTCGGCGGAACGATCTTTGTAGGCATCCGGAATTACCGGACAGCGCTTGGCGATCCGGCCTTCTGGGAGGGGGTGCGCAATGTCGCCATGTTCGGGATCATTCAGGTGCCGATCATGCTGGGGCTTGCGCTTGTGCTGGCGCTGATCCTTGATTCCACGCTGATCAAGGCGCGCAGTTTCTTCCGCACCGCCTTCTACCTGCCCTATGCCGTGCCCACGGTGATCGCGGCGCTGGTCTGGGGCTATCTTTACGGCCCGAATTTCGGACCCTTCACCCAGCTTGCCGAAATGATCGGGGTGGCCCGGCCGAGGTTCCTGAGTGAAAGCTGGATCCTGTGGTCGATCGCCAATATCGTGACCTGGACCTTCGTCGGCTACAACATGGTGATCCTGTTCGCCGCGTTGCAGGCCGTGCCGCGCGACCTCGAAGAGGCGGCATCGCTTGACGGGGCAGGGCCGTTCCAGTTCGCCTGGCACGTCAAGCTGCCGCTGATCATGCCGGCACTCTATCTTTGCGCCATCTTCTCGATCATCGGGACGTTCCAGCTGTTCAACGAGCCGATGATCCTGCGGCCGATGGCCAGCAGCGTGATCGGCCGGAACTTCACGCCCAACCTTTATGCCTATTCGCTGACCTTCACGAGCGCGCAGATCAACCTTGCCGCGGCCGTGTCCTTCATCACGGCGACGATCGTCGGCATCGTCTCATTCGTGTTCATCCGCTTCGCGGCGCGGGGATCGGGGCCGACCACATGACCATCGGGATGACCCGCGGCCGGAGCGGCCACTTCGTCAAGGAAAAGACCATCGCCTATGCGGTGCTGGGGCTTTTCCTGATCTATACGCTTCTGCCGCTCTATTACCTCGTGATCTCGTCGACCAAGACGAACACGCAGCTGTTCTCGACCTTTGGCCTGTGGTTCGCGGACGATCTGAACCTTGTGCGCAACATCGAGGCCCTGTTCGAGCGGCAGAACGGCGTCTTCGGGCGCTGGCTTGCCAATTCCGCGCTTTACTCGGTCGCGGGCGGGGTCGGGGCGGCCGCTGTCGCGACCGCGGCAGGCTATGCGCTGTCGAAGTTCAACTTCCGGGGTCGGAACCTGACCTTTGCGATCATCCTCGGAACCGTCATGGTGCCGAACACGGCGCTGGTCATCCCGCTGTTCCTGCTGTTCGCGAATTTCGGCCTGACCGATACGATCTGGGCGATCATCCTGCCGTCGACGGTGTTTCCGCTCGGCGTCTATCTGATGAAAATCTACATCGACCAGGCCGTCCCGGACGAGCTTATCGACGCGGCACGGATCGACGGGGCGTCGGAGGTGTCGATCTTTTTCGGGATCGTGGTGCGGCTGGCCATGCCGGGCATCGTGACGGTGATGCTCCTGGCCTTCACCAGCACCTGGAACAACTATTTCCTGCCGCTGGTCATGGTGACCGATCCTCGGCTGATGCCGGTCACGGTCGGGCTGGCGCAATGGAACGAACTGGCCAGTGCGGGAAGCGGGGGGCAGGCGCTGTTTTCGCTGGTCATCACCGGGGCGCTGATCGGGGTTCTGCCGGTGGTGGCCATGTTCCTGCTTCTGCAGCGGTTCTGGCAGGGCGGGCTGGCAAGCGGGGCCGTGAAGTGATCGAGGGAGGAAAGAAATGGGTGAAGTGACGCTGTCGGGCATCCGCAAGAGCTATGGCGCGCTGACCGTTCTGCATGACATCGCCCTCGACATCTCGGAGGGCGAATTCGTGGCCCTTGTCGGCCCTTCGGGCTGCGGCAAGTCCACGCTTCTGCGGATCATCGCGGGGCTCGAGACGCTCAGCGCCGGCCGCATCACCATCGGCGGCGAGGACATGACCGAGATCCTGCCCAAGGACCGCGACATCGCGATGGTGTTCCAGTCCTATGCGCTTTACCCCCATCTCAGCGTGTCCGAGAACATGGGCTTTTCGCTGAAGCTGCGAAAGACGCCCAAGCCCGAGATCGACAGCCGCGTCGGCGGGGCGGCCGGGATCCTGAACCTCAAGAGCTATCTCGAGCGCCGCCCGCGCGAATTGTCGGGCGGCCAGCGGCAGCGGGTGGCGATGGGCCGCGCCATCGTGCGCGATCCGAAGGTGTTTCTTTTCGACGAGCCGCTGTCGAACCTCGATGCCAAGCTGCGGGTCCAGATGCGGACCG
>JAFIEN010000238.1 GCA_020832515.1 Rubellimicrobium sp.
CGAGCAGGTGCACGATCTGACCGAGCGGGGCATCATCGCGGGCGGCATGATCCCGAAGGTGGAAACCGCGCTGAAGGCGGTCGAGGACGGGGTGCGCGCGGCGGTGATCCTGGATGGGCGGCTCCCGAATGCGTGCCTCCTGGAACTGTTCACCGAACATGGCGCGGGCTCGATCATCCGGTCGACCGAGCCGCGCGTGAAGCCCCGCAGGGGATGAGCCTTCGGTCGCGGCTCGAAACGGCGGCCGAGGCGGCGGGCCTCTACGTTTCCGGCCATGTGCGGCTTGTCCCCGAGGATGGCCTGCCTGCGCGGTTCCCGTCGCTTGCCCTGCTGTCGCCGGACGAGCCCGCCTTCTGGCCGCTGTTTCGCGAGACATCCGAGGCGCAGGACGGCGCGCCCGATCCGCTGGACCGCTGGTCGCGCCGGGTGATCGGGCGGATCGCCTGCGATCTGGGCGGCAAGGCTGTGTTTCCCTTCGGCGGTCCGCCCTACAGGCCCTTCATCGGCTGGGCAGGGCGGTCCGGACGGGCGCATCCTTCGCCTGTGGGCCTGCTGGTGCATGACCGGGCGGAGCTCTTCATCTCCTACCGTGGCGCGGTGGCCCTGACCGAGGCATTGCCCGACGCCCCCTCGCCCGCCCTTGCGACAGTTGCGCGGGCCAGCCCTGCCGCGCTGCCTGCCCGGCGGGCGCCCTGTCACCGTCGGGTTATGACGTGCCCGCCTGCCACGCCTTCCTTGACACGGACCGCGGAAGCGGTTGCATGGAGGGCGGCTGCTTCGTGCGCCGGGCCTGTCCGGTGGGGGCCGACCGGCGCGATCCGGCGCAATCCGCGTTCCACATGAGGGCCTTTCACACGCGATGACCCTGCGCCTGATCCTGACCCGCCATGCGAAATCCGACTGGGCCTCGGCGGCTCTGGGCGATCATGACCGACCGCTGAACGCGCGCGGGCGCAGGCAGGCGCCGCTGATCGGGCAATGGCTGGTCGCACGGGGCTATCTGCCGGACCGCGTGCTCTGTTCCGATGCCACGCGCACACGCGAGACGGCGGACCTGATACGCACCGAAATGCCCGATCCGCCGCGCGTCACCCATCTCGCCGCGCTGTATCATGCCTCGGCCGACGGGATGCTGGACTGTCTGAAACGGGCTGAGGGCCGGGTCGTGATGATGATCGGGCACAATCCCGGCATCGCGGACTTCGCGGCACTGCTTGCACAAACGCAACCTTCACACCCCCGTTTTGGCGATTATCCAACCTTGACCACGGTAATTTTCGATTTCGATGCGGAAAGCTGGTCCAGCGTTGCACCGGGCACGGGCGTGGTCGTCGATGTCGTGATCCCGGCCGATCTCGCGGAGTGACCACGGTGCTGCCGGCGCGGCATCGGGGCCGGCCGAAGGCCGGGTCGGACGCGCGGAGCCCTGCCGAAGCGGCCGGTCCGCCGCCTTCAGCGGAACGGCATCGCGTAAAGCAGGCCACCTTCGGTCCAGAGCGCGTTCAGGCCGCGGGCCAGACCGATCGGGGTGTTCTGGCCGATGTTCTTCTCGAACAGCTCACCGTAATTGCCGGCGGCAAGGATCGCCTTCACCGCCCAGTCGTTCGACAGCCCCAGCATCGCGCCCAGCCCGCCTTCGGTGCCAAGCAGGCGGTTGACCTCGGGATTGCCGCTTGGCGCTGCGGCAAGCTCCGAGACATTGGCGGATGTCACGCCCAGCTCTTCGGCTGCGATCAGCGCGAAATGGACCCAGCGCACCAGATCGCCCCATGCAGGATCGCCATGCCGCACCAGCGGCCCCAGCGGCTCTTTCGAGATCACCTCGGGCAGAATGATGTGATCGCCGGGCGCCTCGAAGGTTGCCCGGGTGGCGGCCAGGGTCGAGATTTCGGTCGTATAGGCGTCGCAGGCGCCGGCAAGATACTGTTGCTGCCCTTCGGCAGTACTGGTGATCGGAAGGGATCGGAAGCTCATGTTGTTGATGCGAAAGAACTCGATCAGGTTCATCTCGCTTGTCGTGCCGGTCTGGACGCAGATCGTGGCACCGTCCAGTTCCCTTGCCGATGACACCCCGAAGGCGGTGGGGACGATGAACCCCTGCCCGTCGTAATAGCTGACACCGACGAATTCGAACTCAAGCTCGACATCGCTGGTGAAGGTCCAGGTCGTGATCCGCGAAAGAAGATCGACCTCGCCCGAGGACAGGCCGGTATAGCGACCGGACGTCGCCACGGGAATGAAGCTGACCTTGCTTGGGTCGCCGAAGATCGCGGCCGCGACAGCGCGGCAGTAATCCACGTCGAACCCTTCCCAGACGTCATTCGCATTGGGCGCGGCAAAACCAACCAGGCCTGGATGCACGCCGCAATTCAGCTCACCCCGCGCGAGCACCTCCTCGAGCGTGGTGCCGGCCAGAGCCGGGCCGGCGGTGACGCCGGCCAGCGCAAGGCTGCCGAGGAAAACCGATCGTTTCATGATGATCTCTCCTGATGGCCGCGGGGCATTGAACTCCGGACCCTGATCCTCTGGCGCGCCTGGCGGACCACGTAGCGGACGGGGCAGGGCGCGGCGGGCTTTCACCCGTGTCGACAGGCGGGAAGATGGTGCCAAACCGGACCGGCGGTCAAGCCTCCGGAACCCGGCCGGGGCGGGTCAGCATAGCTGCAGAAAGCGGGCGGCGTGAAGGAAGTCGGCCCTGCGCCGGGCGGCCACGGCTTCGGCTTCGGGGTCGCTGCCCCATTGTTCGGCCTGCCAATCTTCGTCGATCCGCGACAGATCCCATGCCCGGTCCGGCGCGATCTCGCCCTTGGCCACCGCCAGCGCAAGGATGAGCGATCCCGACAACGCCACGAGATCGTGAAAGGCGGCCAGCCGGAAAGGTGTCAGCGCCTCGACCTCGGCCCTGAGGCGGGACAGGGCGGCAGGGTCCTGCCGGATCGGCATCACCCCCTCGACCGTGACAAGGCGCGCCGCGAACTGCCGTTCGGCCCAGCCAAGCCAGGGGTTCCAGCCGGCCGCCTGTCGCTCGGCCAGCGGCACGGGCGCTTCGGCGCGATAGCACAGAAGATCCGTCTCGCCATAGGCGACAAGCAGGGTGGCAACCTCGGCCCGCTGCGGCATGACCTTGTCCACGGCGGAATTCGCGGTCCGTGTGGCGGGCATGGTCCGGGGCTGGACCTCGTCCTTCTGCTCGCGCCATTCCGCCGCAATCCATTCGGCCAGCGGGCGCGAGGGCAGCACCAGCGGCACCTTGCCCGGCGTGCGCAGCCTGCGGCTGTCGAGCAGGACGAAGAAGCCCTCCGCATCCTCGGCCAAGGTGACATCGGACCAGAAACGTTTGAGTTTCCAGCCGGTCATCGGCGCCGTGTCGTTGCCGGAACCGGCGGGGCGAATGGATCGAGCGGGGCCTCTCCCACGTCCCACCCGACGTAACCCCATGTGGCCTGCATATGGGCGGGCAGCGGCGCGGTCAGGGTCAGCATGGCCTTGGTCACGGGATGTTCAAGGATCAGCGTGCGCGCGTGCAGATGCAGCTTGCGGGCGATATCGCCGCCAGTGCCAGCGCCCCAGCCATCGCCGGGATTGTCCTGTCCCGATCCGCCGTATTTTCCGTCGCCAAGGATCGGGTGGCCGATCTCGGCCATATGGGCGCGCAGTTGATGCGTGCGGCCGGTGATCGGCACAAGGGCCGCCCAGCACAACCGATTTCCCGCAGCCTCGATCACCGCAAAATCGGTGACGGCGCGTTTGGCCCCCGGTGTCGTCTCGACCTCGCGCGGGTGGATGCAGCGCATCTTCTCGTCCCCGCGGGCGCCGGTCTTGACCAGGCCGAACTTGATCGTCCCCTTCCTGAGCGAGGGGACGCCCGCAAGGGCCGCCCAATAGATCTTGCGCATGTTGCGATGGCGCAGTGCCTCGGACAGGCCCCGGGCCACGCGGTCGGTCCGGGCCAGAAGCAGAATGCCAGAGGTATCCTTGTCAAGCCGGTGGACCAGCTTGGGCCGGTCCTTGTAGCCGAACATCAACGCCTCGGTCAGCCCGTCGACATGCCGGTCGCCCTGCCCCGATCCGCCCTGCGATGGCAGGCCGGGCGGCTTGTTCAGCGCGATGATATGGTCGTCCTTCCACAGGACGGCCGCCTGGATCATCTCGGCATCCGCGCGGGTGATCCGGCTTTTGTCGGGCAGCGGGGCGGGGTCCTGAACCGCGGGCGCCAGGGGCGGGATGCGGACCGATTGGCCATCTTCAAGCCGCGTCGCCGATTTCACCCGCGCGCCATCGACCCGAAGCTCGCCCTTGCGGCACATCTTCTCGATCGCGCCCTGCGTGAGATGGGGGAATTGCCGGCGCAGCCAGCGGTCAAGCCGCTGGTCCCCCTCGCCCGGTGCCACGATCAACATCTGCACCTCGCTCATGCCAACACGCTCCGTCCCAGCCAGAGGCCCGCCGCGCAGGCCACAAGCGAAAACGCGACCGAGGCCAGCACATAGGCGCCTGCCCCGGCCAGCCTTCCGTCCTCGACCATGCGCAGCGTGTCCATCGAGAAGGTGGAAAAGGTGGTGAAGCCGCCCAGAACGCCGACCATCAGGAACAGGATCGCCGCCCCGCGCGGAGCCAGCAGCACCCAGACCAGACCGATCAGGAACGAGCCAAGGACATTGATCGCCAGCGTGCCGAAGGGAAACGGCAGGCTGGCCTGGGCAATATAGCGAATGACGGAGCCAAGCGCCCCGCCAAGCCCGACGAGGAGTGCGGTCTGGATCATGCCCGACCTCTCGCCCCCCTGCCGCGCCTTGTCAACCGCCGCCCTCGCGGCCCTTGCGCTTCGCACGCAGCCCCGCGAAGAACTCGACCCGTTTCTTCAACTCGCGCTCGAAACCGCGATCGACCGGCAGGTAGTAGATCCCGCGCTTCATGCCTTCGGGAAAGTAGTCCTGCCCCGAGAAGCCGTCTTCGGCATCATGGTCATAGGCATAGCCGGCGCCGAAGCCCTGTTCCTTCATCAGCCGCGTCGGTGCGTTCAGGATATGGCGCGGCGGCGGTTCCGACCCGGTCTTGCGGGCCGCCTCCATCGCCGCCTTGTAGGCGACGTAACCGGCGTTCGATTTGGGCGCCAGCGCGAGATAGGTCACCGCCTGGGCAAGTGCCAGTTCCCCCTCGGGGCTGCCCAGACGCTCGTAGCTCTCCCAGGCCTGCAGACAGACGGCCTGCGCCTGCGGATCGGCAAGGCCGATATCCTCCACGGCCATGCGGGTGATGCGGCGGGCAAGATACCGCGGATCCTCGCCCCCGGTCAGCATGCGCGCCAACCAGTAAAGTGCTGCATCCGGGTCCGATCCGCGCACTGATTTGTGGAGCGCCGAGATCAGGTTGTAATGCTCGTCCCCCGACTTGTCGTATTTCGCGGCCCGCTTCATCAGGCGCTGGGTCAGCGTCTCGACGGTCAGCCGGCCCTCGCCCTTCCAGGCGGCGATCTGTTCGATCAGGTTCAGAAGTGCGCGCCCGTCGCCATCGGCCATGCCGATCAGCGCATCCCGCGCCGGGCCATCCAGCGGCAGCGGGCGGCCAAGTTCCGCCTCGGCCCGCTGGGCAAGGCGCTCCAGATCGGCAGGCGAGAGGCGGTCCAGGATCAGGACCTGCGCCCGGCTGAGAAGGGCGGCGTTCAACTCGAAGGACGGGTTTTCGGTCGTGGCGCCGACCAGGAGGATGGTCCCATCTTCCATATGCGGCAGAAAACCGTCCTGCTGGGCCTTGTTGAAGCGATGGATCTCGTCGACGAACAGCAGCGTGCCACGCCCGTTCCGCCGGCGCAGCTTCGCCGCCTCGAAGACCTTTCGCAGGTCCGGGACGCCGGTGAAGATCGCGCTGATCTGTTCGAAGTGCAGGTCCGTCTCGTCGGCCAGAAGGCGGGCGATGGTCGTCTTGCCCACGCCGGGCGGACCCCAGAGGATCAGCGAGGAGAGCGAGCCCGCAGCCAGCATGGCCCCAAGGGGGGCGTCGGGGCCAAGGACCTGCTCCTGCCCGATGACCTCGGACAGGCGGCGGGGGCGCAGACGATCGGCCAGCGGACGCGGGGTGCGGCCGTCGGCTGTTTCATCGGCGGGGTTAGGGTCGAACAGGTCCGGCATGGGCACAGTCTAGGGCCAGTGACCGCCCTTGCACAGCAGACTTCTCAGGACCGGCCCGAAGGCGCGGTCCTGGCTTTCATCGCGGGTCGTGCAGCCGGCAGAGGAAAGGCGGGTTGCCCCCTACGCGTCGGCCTCGGCGTCAAGACGGGCCTTGTCGGCCGAACCCTTGGCGTCGCGGTCGCGGTCGACCAGTTCGATGATCGCCATGGGGGCCATGTCGCCGTAACGGAAACCGGCCTTCAGGACGCGGGAATAGCCACCCTGACGCTCCTGATAGCGGGGGCCCAGCACTTCGAACAGCTTGGCGACATGCATGTCCTGCTTGAGCTGTGCCGCAGCCTGACGGCGGGCATGCAGATCGCCCCGCTTGCCGAGCGTGATCAGCTTGTCGATGACGCGCTTGAGTTCCTTTGCCTTGGGCAGGGTCGGCTTGATCTGCTCATGCTCGATCAGAGAGCCCGCCATGTTGGCGAAAAGTGCCTTGCGGTGTTCATGGGTTCGATTGAGGCGGCGGTAGCCGGAAGCGTGGCGCATGTGAAGTCTCCTGGTGCTTATGCTTTGTATGGCCGGCGATTGCGTGTCGCCGACGCTGTTGGGGCGGGATTGCCCGGGGTGGTATCGGTTGGCGGGGAGTATCCCGCGCGGTTTGGTGTGGATGGCGGGGGGTGTCCACCCCCCCACAAACGCAGGGG
>JAFIEN010000239.1 GCA_020832515.1 Rubellimicrobium sp.
GAAGACATGGAGGGCCGCTCCTTCGCCTTCGCCGATCCCAACTCGACTTCGGGCGAGCTGATCCCGCTGATCTAGATCCCCGAGGCCTGCTTCGCGATGTGTGAGGGCGAGTTCTTCAGCCGCGTCGCCTTCTCGGGCGGTCACGAGCAGACGATCATCGCCGTTGTCAACGGGGATTTCGATGCTGGCGTGGTCTGGGCAGACGGTCTGGGCGAGTGGGAAGACGGTTTCAACTCGGGCGCGCTGCGCCGCGCGACGGATTCCGGCATCGTCGACATGAACGACATCGTCGAGATCTGGCGCTCGAAGCCGATCCCCGAAGGCCCGATCGTGATCCGCAACGCCCTGCCCGAGGATGTGCGCCAGACAGTCATCGACCTGATGGCCAATCTGCACGAGACCGATCTAGACTGCGCCTATGGCGTGGCCGCCGGCGAAACGGCGGGCTTCCAGCCGATCTCGCATGAGGCCTACGAGACGATCATCGCGATCCGCAAGTCGCAGATGAACTGATCCCCACTGGTCCGACCAGACCGGAGGCCGCCCCCCGCGCGGCCTCCGGCAACCCTGTTTGCGTGGAACCCCTATGGCCACTGTCCTGCCCGCCTCGGCCCAGTTGACCGAGATCCGCGAGGATTACCTGGAGCTGACCCGCCGTCGCCGGATGTACAGCGGCATCCTGCTGATCGCCTTCGCGGTGACCTTCATCGCAGGCTTCCGCATCGCCGAGAACCGCAATGCAGGCACGTTCCGTGACGGCTTTCACCGGATCTTCGACTTCCCGCGCGAACTGATCGTCGAGGCATGGGAGAAGTCGGCCAACCTGCCCGGCCATGCCGCCCGCGCCTTTCCCGCTCTGGTCGAGACGGTGAACATCGCGCTTGTCTCGACCCTGATCGGTTGTCTGCTGGGCACGGCGCTGGCGCTGGGCGGCACGCGGGGGCTGGCCTACTGGCCGCGGCTGATCCCGGTGATGCGGCGTATCTCCGACATCTTCCGCGCCGTGCCCGAGATCGTGATCGCGCTGGTCCTGATCTTCGTCATGGGCGGCGGCCCGATGCCCGCGATGATCGCCATCGCCATCCATACTGCCGGCGCACAGGGCAAGCTCTTCTCCGAGGTCAACGAGAATGTGGACCTCAAGCCGCTCGAGGGGCTGGCCTCGGTCGGCGCGAACTGGTGGCAACGGACCTGGCTGGGCGTGTTTCCGCAGGTCATGCCGAATTACCTGAGCTATTCGCTTCTGCGGCTTGAAATCAACATCCGCGCCTCGGCGATCCTGGGTTTCGTCGGGGCGGGCGGCATCGGCAGCGAATTGCGCAACGCCATGACATTCGGCCAGGGCCGGTTCGACGAGGCGGCGGCGATCTTCCTGATGCTGTTTGCGACCATCGTCATCGTCGACCAGATCTCGAGCCTGATGCGCAACAGCCTGACCGAGGGGCACCGGACAGCATGACCGCCATCGCCATGACCACCGACCCGCGCGAGGATGCGCTGCGGCTGATCGGCCGAAAGCGCCTGATCGCTATGGGCGTGCCTGCGCTGGCGCTGCTTTATCTGACCTACATCTTCTTCGCCTTCGACGTGCCGGGGTTGGCGCAGCGGGCGCGGATGGACAATGCGGTGATCCTTCTGTCGGATGCCGTCAGCTACAAGATCCACGTCACCCGCGACAATCGCGACGACAGCATCACCGTCTCGGTCGAAGGCAGCCGGCGGGCAACCTTCCCGCAGGAGCACATCCCCGACTGGATCGTGACCGAGGGCAACAGGACGGTGATCGACCTGAACGACGGGCATGTCGTCACCTATGACGGACCGCTCGTCACCTATGACCTGCCCGACTTCGGCCCGATCGTGATCACCATCGACGATCCCATCGGCCTTGACCTGCCCGTGGCCGGCCCGGTGCCGGAGTTCATCAATGCATCCGACAGTCGCGTGGTCGTCACCACTTCGGCCGGTCGGCTGACGGTGACACGGTCGCGGGCCGACACCTTCCGCTATTTCTGGGGATGGGAGCTGTTCTTCTTCGACCTGCAAAGCCCGTTCTTCGGTTTCACGCCGGGCGAGGTGTTGCGGGCGGCATTCTCGTCCGAGCGGGTGGATCCGGCCCTGCCCAACTGGCAGGCGATCATCCGCGATGTCTGGTACAACAGCATCTGGCGGCATGGCGAAGTGGTCTGGGCCATCGGCGAGACTGCGCTCATGGCCTTTCTGGGCACGTTCGGCGCGGCCATCATCGCGCTGCCGCTGGCTTTTGTGGCCGCAAAGAACTTTGCGCCCTCGCGGGTGGCGCGGTTCGGGGTGCGGCGGCTGTTTGATTTCGTGCGCGGTGTGGATGCGCTGATCTTCACGATCATCCTCAGCCGCGCCTTCGGACCCGGGCCGATGACCGGGGCGCTGGCGATCATGATCACGGATTCGGGGTCGTTCGGAAAGCTCTTCTCCGAAGCGCTCGAGAATACCGACCGCAAGCAGATCGAGGGCGTTCAGTCGACCGGTGCCAACGCGATCCAGCGCTACCGTTTCGGCGTGATCCCGCAGGTGATGCCGGTCCTGCTGAGCCAGGTGCTCTATTTCCTTGAATCGAACACCCGATCCGCCACGATCATCGGGGCCATCGTGGGTGGCGGGATCGGGCTGATGCTGACGCAGGCGATCCAGACCACCAGCGACTGGGAGAAGGTGACCTACTACATGATCCTGATCGTGCTGCTGGTGATCGCGATGGATTCGCTCTCGGGCTGGCTGCGCCGCAAGCTCATCAAGGGCGATGAGGCCGGGCGATAGAGGCCGACATGGCACGCCTTTCGGCAGACAAGCCGCTGATCCACCCCGACTGCGAGATCACCGACAGCCACTTCGGCGCCTGGTGCGAGGTCGGGCGCGGCAGCCGGGTGACCAACAGCAGCTTCGGCGATTACGCCTATTGCGACCGTTACGCCGATATCGCCAATTGCAGCGTCGGCCGTTTCGCCAATATCGCGGCCTTCACCCGGATCGGCCCGACCGATCACCCGATGGAGCGGGCGGCACAGCATCACTTCCTCTATCGCTCGGCCAGCTACTGGGACGATGCCGGGGATGACGCCGCCTTCTTTGCCGCCCGCCATGCGCGGCGCTGCAGCCTCGGGCATGATTGCTGGATCGGCCACGGTGCGATCGTGCGGCCCGAGGTCAGCGTGGGGATCGGCGCGGTCGTTGCCGCAGGCGCGGTGGTGACCCGCGATGTGGCGCCCTTCATGATCGTCGCAGGCGTGCCCGCCGTGCCGCTGCGCGCCCGCTTTACGCCCGATATCGTCGCGCGGCTTATGGCATTGGCCTGGTGGGACTGGCCGCATGAACGCTTGCGCGCGGCGCTGACGGATTTCCGTTCGCTGTCGGTCGAAGCCTTCCTCGAACGCCACGAAGACCAACCCGCACCCTGATGAGACCGCCCTGCCCCGCGGCTTGGCCCCCTCACTCGGCCTCGACGACAAGCTGGATCCGGTCCCCGGCAAACCAGCTTTGCCCGTATTCCACCGGCCGCCCCGCGGCATCGACATTGATCGCCACGGTGCGCAGGACCGGCGCACCGACGGGCAACAGCAGATGACCGGCCCGCAGCGGATCGGCACGCTCGGCCGAAAGCCGGGTCGACCGACGCGTGTAATCGGCAAGCCCGGCGCGACGCAGGCTTTCGGTGATCGACCGCGTCTCGGCCAGAAGCGCGGCCAGCGCCGGAAAGCGCGTGGCGCAGAAGACCGAGCAGAAATGCGCAAGCGGCAGGCCGCCTGTCAGGTTCACCCCTTCGAAGACATGCACCAACGCGCCCGCCGTCAGATCAAGTGCGGCGGCCTCGTCCCCGTCGGCGGCGCGGGTCTCGAGGCTCAGGACGCGCCGGTCGGGCGCTTGGCCGGCAGCGATCAGGCTCTGGTGAAAGCGGGTGCGCCGCCGCAGCGGATATTCCATCGGCCGGGCCGTGACAAAGACCCCCGCCCCCCGCCGGGCCTGTACCAGCCCCGCCTCGGCCAGCGCGGCGATGGCCCGGCGCAAGGTGTGGCGGTTCACGCCGAACCGTGCCGCCAGCGCCGCCTCGCTGGGCAGGCGGTCCCCGGGGCGATAGCGACCGGCGGCCAGATCTGCCTGAAGCGCTGCGCGGATGCTGATCCAGACGGGCGGGTCGCTCATGTCGCGAAAAATTCACAGTCCGAAGGGTTGCGGACCACCATGCTGTCCGGCTACTTGTCTAGTTGTATAGGGGGCAGACACAGGGGTGTCCAGCATGGACGGCACGGGACAGCCGGCAGATGAACGGCGCGACTGGATGGGCCTTCTGGCTCGCGCCGAGGCCCGCGCGCTGGACCGGCTCTGGCGCGGACTTGAGCTTGCGCCCGGCTTTGCCTGGCTGCGTCCGCCCGAAACCGGCACGGTCATGTTGCGCGGCCGCGCGGGTGCGGTCGGCGCACCGTTCAATCTGGGCGAGATGACGGTGACGCGGGCCAGCCTGCGGCTTGACTGCGGTGCGGTCGGCCATGCCTGGGTGCAGGGCCGCGACCGCTCGAAAGCGCGGATCGCCGCGACGGTGGATGCCCTGATGCAGACCGAGGCGGCCGAGACGATCCGGGCGGGCCTTCTTGCGCCGCTGCAGCAGGCCGAGGCCGGGCGGCGCGCGGCCCGGGCCGCCACGGCCGCCGGGACGCAGGTGGAATTCTTCACGATGGTGCGGGGCGAGGAATGACCGACACGCTTTCAGGTGGCTTCGCAGCCCCCGCCACCGAGGCGGCCCATGTCTTTCGCGCGGTGCTGCAGGCGATGGCGCGGCCCGGACGGATCGCGACGGTCACCGGCGCGCTGCCGCCCGCGCCCTGTTCGCCTGCCGCAGGTGCCGTGCTTCTGGCGCTGGTCGATGGCGACACGCCGTTGCATCTGGCCGGCCGGCACGATTGCCCTGCCTTGCGCGACTGGATCCGCTTTCACACCGGCGCGGCCCTTGTCGGTCCGTCCGAGGCCGCGTTCGGACTGGGCGACTGGGGCATGCTCCAGCCGCTCGGACAATGGCCGCAGGGCACGGCCGAATACCCCGACCGTTCGGCCACGCTGATCGTCGAGATGCCGGACCTTGCCCCGCATGGCGCACGGCTTCGCGGCCCCGGCATCCGCGACAGCGCGCTTCTGTCGCTGCCCGAGACGGCGGACTTCGCCCAGAATGCGGCGCGCTTTCCTCTGGGGCTCGATTTCATCCTGACGGCAGGCGACCGGCTGGCCGCCCTGCCCCGCACCACCCGCGTGGAGGCTGCCTGATGTATGTTGCGACCAAGGGCGGGGAACGGGCGATCGGCAAGGCCCATGACTGGCTGGCCGAAGAGCGGCGCGGCGATCCGGCCCTCCCCGACCTGACCATCCCCCAGATCCGCGAACAGCTGTCGCTTGCGGTGGCCCGCGTGATGGCCGAAGGCGCGCTCTACGATCCCGACCTTGCCGCACTGGCTCTGAAACAGGCGCGCGGCGACATGATCGAGGCGGTCTTCCTGATCCGGGCCTATCGCACCACCCTGCCCCGGCTGGGCGCGAGCCGTCCGCTCGACACTGGCGCAATGGCCTGCGACCGGCGCATCAGCGCGATCTTCAAGGACCTGCCCGGCGGGCAGCGGCTGGGGCCGACCTTCGACTATACCCACCGCCTGCTGGATTTCGCGCTGGCGGCCGAGGCTGCGCAGGATGATCCTGCCGTGGCCGACGCTCCGGACGAGACGGCAGGCCACCGGCCCGAAACCGTGCCCCATGTCGCCGATATCCTTGACCGCGAAGGCATCCTTCAACCCGAGACCGGCGCGGACGAGGCCAGCCCCCCGCCCGATCTGACGCGCGCGCCTCTGGAACTGCCGGCCGGTCGGGCACTCAGGCTGCAGGCGCTGGCGCGGGGCGACGAGGGGTTTCTTCTGTCACTGGCCTATTCCTCGCAGCGCGGCTACGGGCGCAACCATCCTTTCGTGGGCGAATTGCGCATCGGTGCCGTCGCGGTCGAGGTCGATATGCCCGAACTGGGCTTCGCGGTCGAGATCGGCGAGGTCACGCTGACCGAATGCGAGACGGTCAACCAGTTCCGCGGCTCGGCCACCGAGCCTGCGCAATTCACCCGCGGCTACGGCCTTGTGCTGGGCCAGTCCGAGCGCAAGGCGATCTCGATGGCGCTGGTGGACCGCGCGCTCAGATCGCGCGAACTGGGCGAAGAGGACACGGGCGCCCCGGTCCAGGACGAGGAATTCGTCCTCAGCCATGCCGACAACGTGCAGGCCAGCGGTTTCCTTGAACATATCAAGCTGCCCCATCACGTCGATTTCCAGGCCGAACTGGAAATGGTCCGCCGCCTGCGGGCCGAGGCAGGGGCGGCGATGGCCGAGGCCGATGCACAGGCCCGGGAGGCTGCGGAATGACCCTGCAGGACCAGACCCCCGTGAACGGCCCCGAAACCAGCCCCGTCACCGGCTACACCTTCGCCTATCTGGACGAGGCGACCAAGCGGATGATCCGCCGCGCGCTGCTCAAGGCGGTGGCGATCCCGGGCTACCAGGTGCCCTTTGCCAGTCGCGAAATGCCGATGCCCTATGGCTGGGGCACCGGCGGGGTTCAACTGACCGCGGCCTGCCTGACGCCGGACGATGTCCTCAAGGTCATCGACCAGGGGGCCGACGATACGACCAATGCCGTCTCGATCCGGTCCTTCTTCGCCAAGGTCGCCGGTGTCGCCACGACCGATGCAACCAGTGACGCGACTCTGATCCAGACCCGCCACCGCATCC
>JAFIEN010000240.1 GCA_020832515.1 Rubellimicrobium sp.
GGCTGCCTGCCCCCGCACCCCCGGGAGTATTTCGGCCGACGCGAAGGGGAAGGAGACGCGCCAGATCGTCTGGCCGCGATAAAATGGTCGGGGCGGAGAGATTCGAACTCCCGACCCTCTGTTCCCAAAGCATAGTTTCTACGTTTCACCTACGTTGACTGGCCCACACTGCGTTTCACTAAGCCTCTGTTTTATCTTGCTTGTTGTTTCATCTGAACCGAACGGGTATCTTCACGTCTGCCAGCGCCGTGGCGATTCCGTGGCGACTCGTCAGTGAGGATTTGGGCCAATGCCAAGTATCAGGATAGGCAGAAAGAGCGTCTCAACCTTGCCCCAGCCAGAGAAGCCTGTCGTCTATTACGACGAGACCCTGAAGGGCTTCGGGCTGGCCATAAGACCGACCGGCGCGCGCTCGTGGATCGTGGAGTATCGACCCGGGTCCGGGGGGCGCGGGGTCGCAAAGCGTCGCGTCGTCATTGGCACTCCCGAAACACTGACGCCTGAAGAAGCGCGGTCTCAGGCAAGAGAGATTCTCGCGAAGGCACGGCTCGGGCAAGACACGGCGGCCGAGCGCGCAGAGGAACGAGCGGCCGCGACCGTCACGGACCTTGCACGGAAATGGATGACGGAACACGTCGAGCCGAAGCGGAAAACGTCCACCGCTGCGCTGTATCGGAGCTGCCTGGAAATCCACATCCTGCCCGTTCTGGGGTCGCGCAGGGCGATTACCGTCGGGGCGCAGGACGTCGCGAGACTGCACAAGTCCATCGCTGTCAAGGCGGACGGCAGGCCAAGGCCGGGGGCCCGTCGGAGTGCCCTGACAAAAGCTCGCGGTGGCCGGATCATCGCAAACCGTTGCCTCGCGCTCCTGACGGCCTTGTGGAACTGGTGCCTTGAAATGGATCTCCTGCCCGAGGGTACGCAGAATCCGGCGTCTAAGGTCGAGGCATTCCGCGAACAGGCGCGAGAGCGGTTCCTGAACGAGGCTGAGATGATCCGCATAGGCGAGGCCTTGCGGCTCGCAGAAACCGAAGGCCTGCCGTGGACGGTCGACGAGTCCGGCCCGGGTGCCAAGCACTTACCCAAGCTGGCAAACCGTGTCACGCGCTTTGACGTCCACGGTGTCGCCGCGATCCGGTTGCTGATGCTGACCGGCGCGCGCGTCCGTGAGATCCTTGACCTGCATTGGAAGGACATTGACTGGCAGCGAGGGATATTGCGACTGCCTGACTCCAAGACCGGCGCGAAAGTCATCTTCCTCGGGGCGGCGGCTCTGGCGGTTCTCGATGAACTGCCACGCGTGGGAAAGTATGTGATTGCGAGTACGAGCGCCGGAACAGATTGCGAGCGGCCGCGCGCCGATGTGAAACGCCTGTGGCGGGCCATTTGTCAGGCTGCTGAACTCGAGGGTGTCAGACTCCATGATCTCCGGCACACGGCGGCCGCAGTGGGGGCTGGGGCAGGTCTCTCCCTGCATCAGATCGGCGGACTGCTGGGTCACTCGCAACCGTCGACGACGAAGCGTTATGCACATCTGGCGGCAGACCCCATGCATCTCGCGGCAGACGTCATCGGAAACGAAATCGCCGCGGCACTCGGTCTCGAGGCACGCGGAACTGGGGAAGTGACCAGAGGGGGTATATATGGATGAGCAGGACGAACACCCCGATCTCGCACATCTGCCCGGCCCCGAGCGGGCGGCGATGCGGCGCCTCCGGGACTGGCTTGAGATGGGATGGCGCGAAGAGAAGCGGTGGCTCGCCGTCCCTAGCCCCGGAAGCATCCTGCCATGGCCCGAAGTTGTCTGCTTGATGGCAGGCCTCGATCCAGGAGCCAGCGAAGGTCGGGAGGCCGAGAGGCTGGAGTTCTTTCCGGGTGTCCGCGAAGCGTGGGGCCTGCCGACGATATCGGAAAACCTTGCACTCGAATTTGCGCTAGAGACAGAGATCGCGCGTTTCGGAAAGATGATCTCTCTTCTGGAGCAAAAGACCGGGCTGCCCGCGGACCTCTCTCCGCTGGATGCACTAAAGGCAGCGGAATCGGCAGGGCTGTCCGTCCCTTGGCTTGAAGCCGCACTCGCAGATCCCTTCTGCCGTGACCACCTCCAGCCATTGCTGTCGGAGGGAGTGAACGAGAGCGGAACGGCAGGGGCGGACACTCTTCAACCAAAGTCGATTCACGAACTGGGTGGCCAAGCTCGATGGGCCGGGAATTCAATGAAGATCGAAGGATTGGCTCTTGGGGAGAGAATGGTCGCAGAAGGTCACGACAGGAAGTCCATTGCCGAGGAGATCGAAGACACGCTCGAAGTATCCAGATCCACGGCCTATCGTTGGCTTAAGGAACTCACTGTCCCGCCAGTGAACGCAAAACGCGGTCGGAGACTGACCTAGAATCTCGTTGCTTGCTCTGCGAATCTCAGTGCTTGCACTTGTTTTGTTCTTTCTGCGAATCATGCGATCCCCTGCTGCAGAATCAATTCGCAGGTGTTCCAATGACAGACCGTACTGTTCCAAATTCACCGTTCCTTTGTGACACGCGGGAGGCCGCGCGTTTGCTTGGCCTGAGCGCGTCGCATTTGGAAAAGCTGCGCTTCTATCGCAAACCGGGGCCGCCGTTCGTCCGCATCGGAAAGGCGATCCGCTACCCGATTGATGGCTTGCATGACTGGGCTGTGAGTCAGGCCGAGACCCACGGCGACTGACAATCATCTGTAGGGCCTTCTCGCCTCACGTCAGCCCCCTCAGTTACCGAGACTCCTGTGCGGCTCGATCGACGCACCACATCGAACGGCCTGAACTGCAGGCCCCGCCATCTGCATAAACCCAACCAACAGGTGAATGCCGCCCCATAGATCCCACCGGGGCGATCTGGCTAGCCTTTGTTCTTCGGCAAGAGCGGCCACATCTCCAACCCCGAAAGGCCCTCTATGTCAAAGACCGACGACAAGCTGATCCATTACGCGCTTGGTCGCGGCTCGAATCTCGGAAAAGCACGAAACGTCGTCAAGTCGTGGCGGCAGTTCAAGGACTCGCTCAGGGAGCCCGTCCGGACGCCGGAATCGTTCCGGGAATACTGCGCGCTTCCGCAGGACGAGCAGGTCAAGCTGAAGGGTGCCGCGGGCTGGTTCTTCCGGACCCAGGTCGAAGGCAAGAACCGCAGGCGCGGCACAGGCAAGCCCAGCGACCTCATCACCCTCGACCTCGACTACGCCACCCCCGAGTTCATAGCCGACCTGCTGGCCGGTAAGGTCCTGCCCGGGACCGCCCTCTGCGTGAACTCGACGCGGCGGCACAGCAAGGACAAGCCGCGCCTGCGCATGACGATCCCCGGCCGGAAGCCGATCGAGAACGACCACTATGCCGCCGCGTCCCGGATCGTCGCCTACGAGATCGACCCGGAGATGACCTTGTTCGACAAGGTGAGCTTCCGGCCCGCCCAGATGATGTTCATGCCGACCGCCTCGAAGAACGGCGAGTATCTGTTCTACGAGCAGGACGGCAAGCCGATTGATTGGGAGGCGCTGCTTGATACCTTCGACGTCCTTCACGGCGACTGGCGCAACCATGCCGACCTGCCGACCGTGCCGGACGAACGCCTGCGGGAGACGGCCGAGAAGGCCGAGAACCCCCGCGAGAAGAAGGGTATCGTCGGGGACTTCTGCCGGGCCTACGACATCTTCTCGGCCATGGAGGAACTGATCCCCGGGACCTACATCCCGAGCGACGAAGAGTCCTCCAAGCCGCGCTACACCTACGCCCACTCGACCTCGGCCAATGGTGCCGTGGTCGAGGATGACGGCGACTTCCTCTTCTCGCACCACGGCAGCGACCCATGCGCCGACCAGTTGGTCAACGCATGGGATATGGTTCGCATCCACAAGTTCGGCGATCTGGACGACGAGAACGACCACGAGACCCCCATCGGCAAGCGCCCGAGCTTCAAGGCGATGGTCGAGTTCGCGCAGGGGCTCGAAAAGGTGCGGCGGCAACAGATGGAGTCGCGCTACGCGATCACCGACCTCTTCAGCGAAGACGATGTTGAAGAGGCACTGGTCGAGGAAGAGCCCGACGAACTGGACGAGCCCGAGGACAAGTTCGCCGACCTTGACGACGAGGCACGGGAGATCATCGGTCTCCCCGCCCGCGCCGCCGAGTGGACGCCGCCGCCTCACAAGGTCTTTCCGCCCGGAGCGATCCGTGTGCGGCCAGAGAAGGACTGGCATCTCGATCTGGAAACGGACAAGGACGGACGGATCAAAAGCACCGCCTCCAACCTGGCCCTGATCGCCAAGAACGACCTGCGTCTGAGCCGCAGCTTCGCCTATGACGAGGCTTCGAGGAAGATCGTGTTACGGCGCGACCTCGACATTCGGCAGAAGACCTTCGACCCGATCCGGGTGCCCGACCCCAAGGCGGGTGTCGAGATCGAGGACTTCCACGCTGCGCGGGTGCAAATCCTGCTTTCCGCCCCCGCAGGCGGCGACAGGCTGGGCTGGGGCATCAACCCCGGACTTTCGCAGGTCCGCACCGCAATCGAGGAAGCGGCCCGTGTCAACAGCTACCACAGCGTCAAGGACACCCTGTTCGAGAAGCCGTGGAACGGCCAGAAGAAGATGGAGCGCCTCTTCATCGACCTGCTGGGCACCCCGGACGACGTCTACCATCGCGAGGCGGCCCGGCTCTTCTGCATTGCCACCGTGGCGCGGGTCTTCGAGCCTGGGCACAAGTGGGACTATGTGCCGATCATTGAAGGACCGCAGGGCATCGGGAAATCGACCTTCGTCCATCTACTCGCCATGGGCTTCAGCGGGGCGTTGACGGCCAATTTCAAGGACGCCCAGAAGCTCTTCGAGGCGACCATCGGCTCCGTGATCGTGGAGCTTCCCGAGTTGTCCTCCATGCGCCGGTCCGACGTCGAGGATGTCAAAGCCTACATCACCCAGACCTCGGTCACGCTGCGCCAAGCCTACGGCCACTACGCGGGCACGATCAGGCGCGGGTTCACCTTGGTCGGCACAACGAACACATCGAGCTACCTGGTGGACCGGACCGGCAACCGCCGCTTCTGGCCGATCCGGGCGACCGTCGATGCCGTGGACTTCGACTGGCTCCGCGAGAACGCGCAGCAGATATGGGCCGAGGCTCGGCACGAGTATCTGGTCTGGCGGAAGGCGCACCCGAAGTCGCTGGGCGACCTGCCCCTCGTCCTGAGCCCTGAAGCAGACGCCATCGTGAAGGCGCTTCAGGGCGAACGCCTCGAAGAGAACGAGGTTGACCATTATGCGGGCCTGATCGGCGAATGGATCATCAAGGGCGACTCGACCTCGAAGTTCAACGAAAAGGGCGAAGAGCCGATCTACGCGCAGAAAATCTGCATCCCGCAGCTTACCCGCGAGGTCTTCGAGCAGGAGCCGAGCAGGACCGACCGAATGATGTCCCTCCACATCGGCCAGGCGCTCCGGACCCTTGGGTGGATTCAAGACAGGTCGGCCCGGTTCCCGGGCATAGGGAAGCAGAAAGCGTGGGTCGCCACGGTAAACGGCATCCGCGTCAAGACGGGAATCTGGGTCCGGAAATACCTCGAATCTGTCCCCAGCGCCGACGATTCTTCCGACGACGACATCATCTGACCGAACACGCGCTGTCCGGTGCGTGTGACGAGTGATCGAGCCCATCCCCCACATCGGTAAGCCAATTCCCGTGGAAGCGACGGTCGAACCTCCGTTTTACCGAACGCTCGCGCAAGCCCTCCAAAGCGGAACGTGGTTCCACTCGAAGTTTTCGGCCATGAAAGCCTTGAAAATAAGGGCTCCGGAGCCGTTTTCGGCCCGTGGGGTGGAACAAAGGAACCGACGGAGTCTTAGGGAGTTCAATTAGCCCCCGAAAAAAACAGGAAATAATTTTCTGAAAAAATCTTACCCTATTAAGAACTTTTGGTTCCATGGCTCCGCTAGGGCTACAAGCATTTGATTTTACAGCGAAAAAGGCGGAACCAAAGGGTGGAACCAAGCCGGAACCAAGATTTCCTTGGTTCCAGTAAAGCCGTTCCCCACACGGTAACGCCATCCTGCATCCGATCATAAGGGCTTTACTGTGAGGGTAACGATCTGGGGCACTCTGGCCGGAGTGTTCTCAGTGCAAGCACTCGGATTCTCAGTGCAAGCAGCGAGACTGATCGCCGCCTGCGCCGGGCAAAAAGTAAAAGGCTCTTACATTCAGAGATCGACACATGTAATTTTTGTTATGTTTTCGCAGAATCTTGCGCCAAAATCGGAGGTCGCAGGACAATCGACTGCCGAACGCTTCATTTGCGGGAGAAACGACGGAGATTCCACCTTTGTTCGCCAGGTTCTCCCAAAAATCTTGTGCACCGAGGCTCCGCGCACCCCCCGGCCGTCCCTCCAGGGCGGGAGGGACCCAAGCGGGGAGCCAGTCCATGACCACAAGCATCTCTCTCCCTCCGCCCTAACGGCTGAGGAGAGGAACAGTTCTTCTCCGCACTTCAACTGAATCTCAAGCCCACTGTGAGACCGGTTGGTCGAAACGTTCTCTCTGCTGCCGGACCAGAAGTCGCTCCTATCGGGTCCGGTTAGCCTCGCCGGCCGCCGCGCTCGTCAGAATAGCCGCCATTCACCACCCAGGATATGCCACTCGTAGTGCTTCGGCTCCTACCGGATCGCTTTCAAGCGCTGCTTTGTCCCGTGCGATCCGTGTGACAAGGTCGGCGCATTCCACGATCCCGGCCCAGGGG
>JAFIEN010000241.1 GCA_020832515.1 Rubellimicrobium sp.
CGCACCTGCTTCGGGAGCAGGGGGTCGGAGGTTCGAATCCTCTCACTCCGACCAGGATCGGTCGGTCAGGTCAGGGTTGCCTGCGGCTGTTCGAACCCGGAAGTGACAAGAGCCTTGCATGACCACAGCGCAGCCCGTGCCCATGTGACGCAGATCACGACGACACACTGGCGCGACCCGAACCGGGGAGAAGCGCGGGTACTGGCGATCTTTGCCTTCCGGTATGACGCACAGCTTGTGCCAGCGCTGATCGAGAACCTGCGGCCCATGGTTCACGGTTGTATCGCCTATGACGACCGCGGATCGGATGTCGCGCTCAGCGAAGAGAGCGTGACCCGCACCCGTCTGAACGCCGCAGCACTTGCCGCGGGGGCAGACTGGATCCTCGCCGTCGATCCCGACGAACGCTACGAGCCGGCATTGGCACAGTGCCTGCCGGGGCTGACGGCTCCTGTGTTCAGCATGACGCTGTGGAGCTTTCGCCTGCGCGAGATGTTCACCGGGACGACCTATCGGACCGATGGTCTGTGGGGCAACCGGACACGGATGCGCCTCTATCCGGCCGCCGCGGCCAAGCCGCCGCTCGGGCTCGGGATCCACCGTGGCTGGGTTCGGAGCGATCCCGCCTACCGGAGGTTGGATTGCGGTCTGAACCTGTATCACCTGCGACACTGCTCGCCCATTCGCACACAGCGGCGCTGCGAGCTTTATGCCGCGGCCGATCCGCTGCGTGTCGATCAGGAGATCGGCTACGACTATCTGACCGACATGCGCGGGGCCGTGCTTGAAGAGATGCCGCCCCACCGCCGGTTTCAGCCGCCGCATGTCGAGGATCACGGCTTATGGGCCCCCGATCCCGGCGAGGTGGGAACGGTGTTGCCCGATCCGATCGACACCCGCCTGCGCTGGATCGAACGGACGCGCGAAAAGAACGGACTTGCCAATGCAGCGGCCACCGCGTCAGATCTGGTCGAGGACCGCCCCGAGGATCCCGAACTGCGCCTTCTGGCGGCGTCGCTTTGTCTGCAAGCCGGCGATAGCGAAGGCGCTCTTGCCATCCTGCCTCCAGATGAGACGGATCGGGATGCGCTCGCCAAGGTTCTGGCAGCGCGGGCGCATCTCGAGCTTGGCAAACCGCGAAAGGCAAGCAGGGTACTGGACCGCCTTCGACACAAGCTTCCTGACAATCTGATGCTTCGGGCGCTGGCCGAACAGGCTGCCCCCGAAGCGCCCGACTTTGCCGCCCCCGATGCGCTCTGGCGGCGCATCTTGCCCGGCGGCGAGGCCACGCTGGACGAAGGTGCCGAAAATGGTCGCGGACCCCTGACCGTCGTGGTTATCACCCACGCTCGGGCAGGGTCGCCCGCCCGCACCATCGCCGAGCTCCGTGCCCAGTCCCCCGCGACCGAGATCGTTGTCGTGCATTCCGGCGGCGGCGACCGGCGCAGCGAGCTGGCTTCCGACTGGCACCATATCCGCCTGATCTGCGTCGAGGATCTGCTGCGGGTCGGCGCTGCCCGCAATATCGGCCTTCTTGCCTCGCGTGGGCGGATCCTCACGTTTCTGGCCGGAGATTGCCGACCTGGCCCCGGCTGGATCGAGGCCAAGATTACCAGGCATCAGGCCGGCTCGAGGATCGTCAGCTCGGCGGTCGTGTCATCCCAGCCGGGCAGCCCGATGGCCAGTATCGCGTCGGAGTTCGTCTTTCACCGCCGCGCACCGGATACCGATGTGGCCGATGTCTATCACGACGGCTGTTCATATGACCGGTCGGTCTTTTGCGATGCCGGCCTTTTTGCCCCGACCCTGCGGATCGGCGAGGATACCGAGTTCAACGAGCGCGCCCACAAGGTGGGTCAGCCGGTCTGGGCGCCGGAGATCCAGGTCATTCACGACGATCCCCCCGATCTGCCGTCCGCGATGGACGACCTGCGCCGGCGCGGTGTGCGTGCGGCCGTTCACAAGCGGCCGCCGACGGCGCGCGACGACGGCTGGATCGACCTGTTCATGGCCACGCGCGCGCTGATGCGCGACATTGCCTGCCGGATCAGGACGGGTCAGCCGCAGTCGCCCGAGGAGGCAGCCGTCCTTGACGCTGCGGCACAGGCCTTTGCCGCCGGCCTTCGACGAGGGGATCGGCGGCTGAGGCTTGCGCTGAGATTGCGCGACATGGCGGCAAAGGCGGTCAAGGCGCCGTCGAACGGGCCGCTGAGGCGGCGGCTGGCGCTGGTGCAGGCCCGCGCTGCCGTACGCCTGTCGCCGCAGGACTGGCGCGTGCAGATGACCCTTGCCGAGGCCGAATTGCAGCTGGGGACCGAGGCCGGCATCGCCCGCGCCATCGCTGCCCTCCAGATGGCGGGGGGCCTTGCCCCGTCCGAGGTGCTGCCGGTGGAAAAGCTGGTCGCCACCCTGCTGGCGCGGCAGGAAACGGCCGCTGCGGATGCGGCGATGGAGTGGTCGCGCTTCATGGCGCCGTCCAGTTATTCCATCGCCTATCAGGCGGCGGTTCGGGCCCTGAAGGGCGGCAGGCGCGAGGCAGCACTTTTTCACGCCCAATCGGCTTTGCTGCTGATGCCGTCGCGTCCGGCGGCACATCGGCTGGTCGCAGAGATGTATCGCAAGCTGGGCCGCAAGACAGCGGCCAGGCGGCGCGATGCCATGGCCGACGAGCTTGCAGCCCTGATGGCCGGACGGCAGCAGGCGGAACAGGCGCGGGCTGCCGAGGCATCATCCGACAAGGGCTGAGCGGCGGCCGTCGTCTTTTCCCCGGTTTGGGGCGTTCAGTCGGGGTAGTCAGGGTCCGAGGGCGGATCCCGCGGTGCCGGCGCATCGTCGTAATCATCGCTCAGGATGCGGGCGGAATCGCCGTCGGGATCGTCGTATTGTCTTGCCCGCAGGCTCCAGACAAAGGCCAGAAGGCCCAGCAGGCCAAGACCCAGTGACACGGGGATGAGGATCGCCAGAACCTCCATCTACTTCAGCCTCAGCGCGTTCAGCGTCACCGTGATCGACGAGATCGACATGGCCAGCGCCGCCAGCAGAGGCGAGGCAAGCCCCACAAGCGCGACGGGCACGGCGACGATATTGTAGCCGAAGGAGATGGCGAAATTCTCGCGGATACGCTTGACCGACTGGCGCGAGATGCGCAGCGCGTCCGAGACCGGCGCGATATCCTGCCCCATCAGCACGATATCCGACGCGACCCGCGCCGCATCCAGCGCAGAGGCGGGCGAGATCGAGACCGTTGCCGCCGCCAGCGCGCCCGTATCGTTCAGCCCGTCGCCCACCATCAGGACCGACCGCCCCTCGGCCACAAGGCCCGAGACGAAGGCGGCCTTGCCCTCGGGCAGGATCTCGGCCTGCCAATGCGGGATCGACAGGCGCTTCGCCAGATCCTCGACCGCGGGGGCTACGTCGCCCGAGAGCAGATGGACCTCCATCCCCTGCGCCATGAGGCCCCGCACCAGATCCTCGGCGCCGGGGCGCAGGCGGTCGGCGAAGGTGAAGGGGATGGGCGCATCCGACCCGATGCGCAGCCATGTGGCGGTCAGCGCGCCGCCCGTCGCACCCACCCAGGCCGCCCGGCCAAGGCGCACCGGGGTGCCCTGCCAGCGGCCTTCGATGCCATAGCCGGGGACTTCGCGGATTTCCTCGACCTGGGTTCGATCCTGTTCTGCCTCGGCCAGGGCCTGTGCCAGCGGGTGCGAGGATATGGCGGCCAGCGTCGCCGCCACGGCCCGCGATTCGGGCGCGATCCCGGGCAGGTTCAGCGGCTCGGGCCGGCCCAGGGTCAGCGTGCCGGTCTTGTCGAAGACGACCGTGTCGACGGTGGCCAGCCGTTCCAGCGCCGTGCCCGACTTGATCAGAAGCCCCGCGCGGAACAGCTTGCCCGAGGCGGCGGTGACGACAGCCGGAACCGCCAGCCCCAGTGCGCAGGGGCAGGTGATGATCAGGACCGCGGCCGAGATATTGATGGCGAAGCGCAGATCGCCCCCGGTGATCCACATCCAGACCCCGAAGGCGGTAAAGGACAGGATATGCACCAGCGGCGAATAGGCCCGCGCCGCCCGGTCGGCCAGCGAGGTGTAGGTGTTGCGCGCCTCTTCCGCCACGGCGACCAGTTCGGCCATCCGGGCAAGCGAGGTATCCTTGCCCGCCGCCGTCACCCGCAGGGTCAGCCGCCCGGTCAGGTTCACCTCGCCCGCAGCGACCGCCTTGCCCGGCCCGGTGGGCACCGGCAGGCTTTCGCCCGTCAGCAGGCTGCGGTCGATTTCGGACGCGCCCTCCGTGACCACGCCATCGACCGGCACCCGCCCGCCGGGGCGGATCACCACAAGATCACCTACCGAAAGGGTCGAGACGGCGACCATTTCCTCGACCCCGTCCCGCAGGACCATCGCGCGCGGCACCTCGAGTGCCGCCAGTTCCTGCGCGGCCGACCGCGCGACGGCGCGGGTGCGGTGGTCGAGGTAGCGCCCGCCCAGCAGGAAGAAGGTCAGCATCACAGCCGCATCGAAATAGGCGTGATGGCCGGAATTGAACGTCTCGTAGACCGAGATCGACGAGGCAAGGATGATGGCAAGCGAGATCGGCACATCCATCCCAAGCCGCCCCGCCTTGAGCGAGGCCCAGGCGGATTTGAAGAAGGGCTGTCCGGCAAAGATCACCGTGGGCAGCGCGATCGCGCCCGAGATCATGTGGAACAGGTCCCGCGTCGCATCCGCCGCGCCCGACCAGACGGCGACGGACAGAAGCATGATGTTCATCATGGCGAAGAAGGACACGCCCAGCCGCATCAGAAGCTCGCGTCCGACCCGGTCCGTCTCGGTCGATGACAGGGCGACCATGTCCAGCGGCAGCGCCTCGTAGCCCAACTTCTCCAGCGCGGCGATCAGGTCCTCGACCGTGCGCGTGCCGTCATGGTGGATGCGCGCGCGCTTCATCGTCAGGTTGACGCGGGCGTCCGCAATGCCGGGCAGCGCCTTCAACCCGCGTTCGACGGTCGAAATGCAGCCGGCGCAATGCACGCCGGGCAGCGACAGGACCACCTCTTCGCGCCGCGCGGCCCCGCTGGCGGTTGTGGCGGCACCAGGGGTTGCGGCACATCCGGGGCAGGCGACGGCGCCCTGATATTCGGTCGCGCTCACCGGTCTAGTCCACCAGCACGACAAGGCGCTGACGGAAGGCGGTTCCGTCATCGGCCGTCGCGGTCAGGCGCAGGTTCCAGTTGCCCGCATCGCTTTCGACCGGCGCGCGAAAATCCGACCCGTCAAAGACGAATGCGGGGCGCTGGTCGTCGCGGACATTGGTCGCGTGGCCGAAGATCCCGGCCAGTTCGATCGGCTGGACGGCGCGCCCCTCGGCATCGCGGATCGACAGGATCAGTTCATCCCCCGCGACACGGGCGGAAACATCCCATCCCAGCGCAAGCTGCGCGTCGCGGTCTTCGTTGAAGCTCTGGTTCGTCGCGAAGGACGAGCGCGTCTCGACGCCGGGGAAGGTCCTGATCGCCATGAAGGCCAGGATCAGGTTGACGAAGATGATGACCCCGAAGAAGCTGGCAAAGATGATGAAGACCTTGCGGCCCGTCAGCGGTTCCTGAAACATGGTCTTCATCCTCCGGTGCCGTTGAAATGCGCGTCGTTGTGGACGCGGGTGCCGCTGGCCTGGTCCTCGATCCAGAACCAGAACTCGGTGCGCGAGGCCTGTGCCGGCGCGCTGCCCGGGGGGGCGTTCACATAGACCCTGAAGTTCTCCATCGTGTCGGCGGGCACGGTCATCACGTTGCCCTCGACGCCCTCGATCTGGACCGACAGCACGTCGTCGGGGGTGATGGTCAGGCTGAAATCGCGCGCCTCTCCATGCTTGTTGCGGATGCGCAGCTCGTAGATGTTGCGGATCGTGCCGTCGGACTGGGTGATGAAGATGGGGTTGCGGATGGGCGAAACCGACATCTCGAGATCCGACCGGATGAACAGGGCGAAGACAAGCCCGACTCCGACCAGCGACCACAGCCCCGTGTAAAGCAGCGTCCGGGGCCGGAAGACATGGTGCCAGATGTTCTTGGCCGTGCCGCCCGCGCGTTCGATCTCTTCGTCCTTGAGGGTGAAATAGTCGACAAGGCCACGCGGCTTGCCGATCCGGGCCATGACATCGTCGCAGGCGTCGATGCACAGGCCGCAGGTGATGCATTCCATTTGCTGGCCGTTGCGGATGTCGATCCCCATCGGGCAGACGTTCACGCAGGCCATGCAGTCGATGCAATCGCCATTGCCCTCGACATCCTGCTTGCCGCGCGGTTCGCCCCGCCATTCGCGGTAGCCGATGGTGATCGTCTCCTCGTCCATCATCGCGGCCTGGATGCGCGGCCAGGGGCAGGCGTAGATGCAGATCTGTTCGCGGAAGAAGCCGCCGAAGACAAAGGTCGTCGCGGTCAGGATCGCCATCGTCGTATAGGCCACGGCATGCGCCTGTCCCATCACCAGATCTCGCAGCAGCGTGGGCGCATCGGCGAAGTAAAAGACCCATGCCCCGCCGGTGGCCAGCGCGATCCCAAGCCAGATCGACCACTTCTGCGCCCGCAGCTTGATCTTCGTGGCATCCCAGGGCGCGTTGTGAAGGCGCACGCGGGCGTTGCGGTCGCCCTCCACCCAGCGTTCGGTCAGGATGAACAGGTCGGTCCAGACGGTCTGTGGGCAGGCATAGCCGCACCAGACCCGGCCCAGCGCCGAGGTGAACAGGAACAGCC
>JAFIEN010000242.1 GCA_020832515.1 Rubellimicrobium sp.
CCTGATCGGGGGAAAGCTGCGTCACCACCTCGCCGGAGGCATCCTTGACGCCCGGCACATCGGTC
Organism: Rubellimicrobium sp.; assembly: GCA_020832515.1. Lineage (GTDB taxonomy): Bacteria > Pseudomonadota > Alphaproteobacteria > Rhodobacterales > Rhodobacteraceae > JAFIEN01. The sequence goes on from JAFIEN010000242.1 coordinate 66, forward strand.
AGAAGCAGCAGCCGGTCCGCCTGCAACGCCCCGGCGATGGCGCCCGCGGCCGTATCTCCGTTCACGTTGAACGTCTCGTTGTCGTTCATCCCGGTGGCCACGGGGGCCACCACCGGCACGATCCCGGCCCCGAACAGGTCGCGCAGGACCTGCACGTTCATCTCGACCGGGCGGCCGACATATCCCAGCTCCGGGTCATCCGCCTCGCAGACCATAAGGTCGTCATCCTTGCCGGAAATGCCCACCGCACGGCCGCCCTGATCGTTGATCGCCTGTACGATGCGCTTGTTCACAAGACCCGACAGGATCATCTCGACCACCTCGACCGTGGCCTTGTCGGTGACCCGCTTGCCGCGCACGAATTCGGACTTTATGCCCAGCTTTCCCAGCATCTCGTTGATCATCGGGCCGCCGCCATGGACCACCACCGGGTTCACGCCCACCTGCCGCATCAGCACGATGTCGCGCGCGAAAACGGCCATCGCGGCATCGTCGCCCATGGCATTGCCGCCGAATTTCACCACGACCACCGCGCCGGAATAGCGCTGCAGATAAGGCAGCGCCTCGGACAGGGTGCGGGCGGTCAGGGTCCAGTCTCGGAGCATGTCCTGTTTCCTCATCTCTGGCCCCTCAGCCGATGCCGGCGATGATCGCGCGCAAGGTCTCGATCCCGTCACCCCGCTCGGACGAGGTCAGCACGATCTCGGGAAAGGCGGCCGGGTGCCGGGCGAGGGCGCCCCTGACCTGGGACAGGACCTTGTCCTGTTCGCTGTCCTTGATCTTGTCGATCTTTGTCAGGACGCATTGGAAGGTCACGGCGGATTTGTCGAGCAGCGTCAGGATGTCTTCGTCTACCGCCTTCACCCCGTGGCGCGCGTCGACCAGGACAAAGGCCCGGCGCAGGGTCTGACGCCCCGCCAGATAGGACTTGAGCAGCTTCTGCCAGCGTTCGACCACGGGCAGGGGCGCTTGCGCATAGCCATAGCCCGGCAGATCGACAAGGTAATGCGTCGCGCCAGCGGTGAAGAAGTTGATCTCCTGCGTACGGCCGGGCGTGTTCGATGCCCGCGCAAGCGAGCGCCGCCCCGTCAGTGCGTTGATCAGGCTGGACTTTCCGACATTCGAGCGGCCCGCAAAGCAGATGTCGACCCGGTCCGCCGGGGGCAGGCCTGCCATGGCGACCACCCCCTTGAGGAATTCCACCTGACCCGTCAGCAGCCGACGACCGGCCTCGGCCGCTTCAGGTGTGGGGGCCGGAGCCACGGGAAAGGGCAAGGCGGCCTGGCCGCCCCCCTCAGCCCTTTCCGCCGGGCTTGCCATCGGTATTCGCCGTTTTGGGAGTTCGTTTGAACCCTGCGAGGATATTGCCGAAGACGTCGGGTTTGTGTCCGTGGCGGCGCATGATCACATATTGCTGCAGGAAGGTGATCACGTTGTTGGCGATCCAGTAAAGGACCAGGCCCGAGGCGAAGCTTCCCAGCATGAACATGAAGATCCACGGCAGCCAGGCGAAGACCATCTTCTGCGTCGGGTCGGTGGGGGTCGGGTTCAGCTTCTGCTGCAGCCACATCGAGATGCCGAGGAAGATCGGCAATATGCCCAGCGAGAGGATGAAGAACAGGCTGGTGGCGTCGGGTGTGCCCCAGGGCAGAAGGCCGAAGAGGTTCAGGATCGAAGATGGATCGGGGGCCGAAAGATCCTCGATCCACCAGATCCAGGGCGCATGGCGCAGTTCGATGGTGACGAAGATCACCTTGTAGAGCGAAAAGAAGATCGGGATCTGGATCAGGATCGGAAGACAGCCCGAGGCAGGGTTCACCTTGTTGTCGCGATAAAGCTTCATCATGCCCGTCTGCAGGGCCTGCCGGTCGTCGCCGGCCTGTTCCTTCAGCTTTTCCATCTCGGGCTGAAGTTCCTTCATCCGCGCCATCGAGACATAGGACTTGTAGGCCAATGGCAGCACGAGCGCCTTGATCACAAGGGTCAGCACGATGATCGACCAGCCCATGTTGCCGATCGTCCCGTTGATCTGGTGCAGCAGCCAGAAGATCGGTTTGGTCAGGAAGAAGAACCAGCCCCAGTCGATCGAATCGATGAAACGGTCAATTCCCGCGCTCTGATAGTCGCGGATCGCCGTCCATTCCTTGGCGCCGGCGAAAAGCTGGCTCTGGTTCGAGACCGTCTGGCCGGGCGCCACCGTGTGACTGGGAAAGAGGGCCTCGGTCTGAAGGATACCAGCGGCCGGATTGTAATGGGCGGTCGACCGGAACGGGGTGCCGGGCTGCGGCACGATGGTCGTCATCCAGTACTTGTCGGTGAAGCCGATCCAACCGTTCTCGGTCACCTCGATGACATCCGACAGGCCGGATCGCCGCGGATCGGGGTCAAGATCGCGCATCCGGCGATACGTGATTTCCTGCAGGCGGCCGTCGGACATTCGGACGACGCCTTCATGCAGGATGAAGAAGCCCGCCGACGGAGGCGAGCCATGCCGCGCCACGATCGCATAGGGCGCAAGCGTGACTGGGGTATCGCCGGTGTTCTCGACCGACTGGTCGACCGTGAACATGAACAGCGGATCGACCGAAATCTTGCGGCGGAAGACCAGCCCCTCGCCATTGTTCCAGACCAGCGTGACCGGGGTTTCGGGCGTCAGGGTCGTCCCGCTCTCGATTTCCCACAGCGTATTCGGTCCTGGCACCAGATCGGCCGAGATCCCGGCCCCTGCGGCCCAACCGTAAAGTGCATAATAGGCCTCCGGCTGACCCAAAGGCGAGAGCATCCGCACGAACGGCGAGTCGTCATCCAGGGTTTCGCGGTAATTGACCAGTTCGAGATCGTCGATCCGCCCGCCTTGCAAGGTGATGCTGCCGGTCAGGTTGGGCGTCTCCACGGGCAGACGGGTGACCTCGGTCGCGATCTCGACCGGGGCTTCGGAGGTGTCGGCCGTGGGGGGGGTGCCGGCGGTGGCCGGGGCCGTTTCCTGGGCGTCCGTCGCAGCGACGGGTGCGTCAGTCTGGGGCGGGGCCTCGGGCGGAAACAGGAAGACCCAGGTCAGGATCACAACGAAGCTCAGCACCGTCGCGAGGATGAGGTTCTTCGTCTGGTCTTCCATCGGATACGCCCAACTCTCCCGGGAATGTCCACGCGGTTCAACAGTCCGCCACTGCAAAGGTCAACCCGCATTCGAAGGATTGACGGCCCTGTGTCGGGCTTCCCGTCGCAGGTCGCGCGCCGGTGCGCAAGGCGCTTCGGCCATGGGCAGGACCGTGGGCAGGATCGTGGGGAGTGGAGAGGGTGCGGGCTGGCCGGTTTCCCTGTGCCCGAGGCAGGCTCAGGGTATCGTGGCGGGAATTGACCGCGTTTGCCTCGGGCCGAGGGGTTCGGACCGCCGGCCGGAAGGCAATGGCCCTCGGGCCGTATCTGCCCGGGCCGCAACCAGGGGGCCGGATCCAACCAAGGTGTTGCGGCGACGATCAGCCTAGATCACACGGAGCCGGACAGCCTCGGGCGGGTGCTGGCGTGCCTGATGCTTGACGATCCAGTCTGTCGCTTCGGCAAGAGGCATGGGGCGTGCTATGCAAAAGCCCTGCAGATGGCCACAGCCAAGCTGGATCAACATGGCGCGCTCTTCCTCTGTCTCGACGCCTTCGGCAAGCGTGTCCAGATCCAGGTTTTCGGCCATTGTCAGAATGGCAGACACCATCTTCTGTTGTTCGGCATCGGCATTGATGCGCGTGACGAATGATCGGTCGATCTTGATCCTTTCAATCAGGAAACGACGGATCGACGTGATGGAGGCATGGCCGGTTCCGAAGTCGTCAAGATCGAGTCGGCATCCAAGCAGTGCCAATCCCGACAGATTGCGCATCACGGCATCGTCCGTCCGGCGTGCCACCACTGTTTCAAGGACTTCGATGACCAGCCGATCCGGTGTCAGATCGAACCGGTCAAGCTCGAAGCCGATCCTGTCGACCAGACGCGGGTCGCAGAGTTCATGGTTTGAAAAGTTCACCGCCACGCGCGGGATGCGGATCCCCCGATCCTCCCAGAGGCGCAGCGCACCGAGCGCATCATGGATCATCGCCTCGCCCAGACGGTCCATCACGCCGGCCTGTTCGCAGGCGGGCAGAAATTCGATCGGCGGGATCAGGCCCCGCTCGGGATGACACCAGCGCGCAAGCGTCTCGAACCCCGTGATCTCGCCCGTCCGAGACGAGATCTGCGGCTGATAGAAGGCCGTGATCTCGCCTCGTTCAAGGGCGCCACCCACCTGATCGGCAAGGGTATTGCGGGCGGTGATCCGGTTGCGCATCGCCTGGGAATAGCTGCGCAGGCCGGACGGGCCGTTGCGTTGCGCCTCGATCATGGCCAAGGTGGCGGCATGCAGCAGATCTTCGCCCCGCGGCGCTTCGAGGCGTGCTGCAAGGCTGAACCCGATGGACACCGTCAGATAAATGTTGGTGCCATTCACCATGATCGGATGGGACAGCGCGCGCTGCATCCGACCGGCAAGCACAATCGCCGCATCGAGGTCGAACCGCCGGACCGGAGCCAGCGCGACGGCGAAGGTCGACCCCCCGATCCGTCCGACCAGATCGCTGTCGCGCAGCACCGCGCCCAGGCGATGCCCGGTCGTCAGCACAAGACGTTCGATGACGGCCTGGTAATGACGTTCCTCAAGCAGGCGAAAACCGTCGATCTCGATCACGAAGGCTGCTGTGTCGCGCCCGAAACGCGACATCACAATGGAACGGTCCAGTTCTGCGATCAGCGCGTCCCGACCCGCAAGTCCGGTCACCCCGTCCCGCCAGGCAGCGCCGGCCCGCCCGCGTGACCGACGATCCGCCAGAAGGATGACCGCCAGCATGCACCCGCTGAGCACCGCGGCCTGCTGCCAGCCCCAAAGCGCGAGCGCAAGGACACCCGCGGGAATCAGGACCAGAAACTCGGGCGCCCAAAGCCGCGTTGCATGGGCAACAACCCGTTCCAGAAGGATTTTTCGATCAGTAGAAGGCATGGTTCCACCCTGTTCCCGCATCCGCAGCAATAGGGCAAAGCTCTGACGGCGCGGTTAACCGCCGTCCGGAAATTCGGTCGAATTGTCTGCTTTTCGCGCCAGGCCCGCGAAATCGAACAGCGCGGGATCCAGCAGATGCGACGGCCGCGCATTCATCAGCGCGCGGAACATCACCTGCCGGCGACCCGGGCTCGACTTTTCCCAACCGTCGAGGATCGCCTTGACCTGCTGGCGCTGCAGCCCGTCCTGCGACCCGCACAGATCGCAGGGAATGATCGGATAGTTCATCGCCCGTGCGAAGCGCTCGCAATCGGCTTCGGCGACATGGGCCAGCGGGCGGTAAACGAACAGATCGCCCTCTTCGTTCAACAGCTTGGGCGGCATCGTCGCCAGACGTCCGCCGTGAAAGAGGTTCATGAAGAAGGTTTCAAGAATGTCGTCGCGATGATGACCCAGCACGATCGCCGAACAGCCCTCTTCACGCGCGATCCGATAGAGATTGCCGCGCCGAAGCCGCGAACAGAGCGCGCAATAGGTGCGGCCCCGGGGCACCTTGTCCACCACGATCGAATATGTGTCCTGATACTCGATCCGGTGGGGCACGCCCATCTTCGTCAGGAACGCAGGCAGGACCGTCGCAGGAAAGCCGGGCTGGCCCTGGTCGAGGTTGCAGGCAAGGATCTCGACCGGCAGCAGGCCGCGCCACTGAAGCTCGGTCAGCGCGGCAAGCAGCGTGTAGCTGTCCTTGCCGCCCGACAGGCAGACCAGCCAGCGGGCCCCGGGCTCGACCATGCCATACTGGTCGATCGCCTCGCGCGCGTGCTGGATGATCCGCTTGCGCAGCTTGCGGAATTCGGTGCCCTTCGGGGCGCCGAAGAACAGCGGGTGGATGTCGTCGGCAGCATCGTCCAGCATGATCTGCGGCTTAGTGGACTTGGGCCTTCCGGGCAAGGGCGCGCGTGTTTGAACCGAACCGGGCGGGCTTGCGTATCATCACCAAACCGGAGTGACAGATGCGCCTCATTCGCCTCGCCCTCGTGGCCCCCCTCATTGGCCTTCTCGCCGCCTGCACCGCCCGGCCATCCTTCGACGATCCGCCGCTCAACGAACTCGAGTTGAACCTGGAGGAATTCTTCCAGGGCGAACTGAAGGCCTTCGGCCAGTTCCAGGACATTCTCGGCACGGTGCGGCGCAGCTTCACCGTCGACATCGTCGGCACATGGGATGGCGAGGTCCTCGAACTGGTCGAGGATTTCACCTACGAGGATGGCTCGACCGAACAACGCATCTGGACCCTGCGCAAGACCGGCGAGAGTACTTGGGAAGGGACGGCACCCGGTGTGATCGGCATGGCCCTGGGCGAAGAGAACGGTAACCGCTTCAACTGGCGATACGAGATCGACTTGCCCATCCCCTCGGCCGATGGCCCGACCGAGACGCTGCGCGTCACCTTCGACGACTGGATGTGGCTCATCACGCCCAACCGGCTTTTGAACCGCGCCTATGTCCAGCGCTTCGGCGTCGATATCGGCGATGTGATCATCAGCTTCGAACGACCGTCCTAGCAGAAGCCCCAACTGCGGCCGGTCTGCCCCCCGCCCCCTTGCCCCTTTCGCTTTGGCCGCAATAATCCGGGGGGGGGCGCAGCCG
>JAFIEN010000001.1 GCA_020832515.1 Rubellimicrobium sp.
GGTGTGGGGGGTTCGGGGAGCGAAACCCTATCGAGGTTTCGGCCCTGCGCGCCCGGGTGCCGGCACGGTCCGCATGCGGCCCTGGGGGGGTTGAGTGCCCCCCCGCCTGCGGCTCCCCCCCGAGGATATTTGCAAACAAAAGAAGCGGCAGGATCTTTCCCTCTTTCCTCGGGGGAGGGCGGCAGGGAAGAGCCCGGCCCGCCAGTAACCCGCCGGTGACCGTCGCGGAAATGACGGCCGGGGCCTGCCTCTTCCGGCTGCTTCTTTTGTTTGCAAATATCCTCGGGGGGACGGCGCGGAACGCGCCGCGGGGGGCCCCCAGCCCCCCGGCGCCGCCGGCCCCGTGGGCTCCCACTGCCGCCCCATACCCCGCTGGTCCAACCCGCGCGGCCCGGCCGCCACGGCCAGACCTCGATCACGAAGAACCGCTGCAGGGCGCGGGTGAAGACCTCCCAGACGGGGCGCTCGCCGACATCGATCTTTCCGAAGCCCGACAGATTGGCCGCAAGCCGCCCCTCGGGATTGGGCAGTTCGACCAGCACCCGCACCACGAGACCGAAATCCACCGGTTCGGCCCGGGGTGCGATGGCGCTGACCGTGCCGGGGATCGGGTCGTGCGGCGCGCTCCACAGGCGCAGTTCGACCGGTGCCCCGAGGGTGACCTCCTGGATCGCGATCTCGGGGATCATCAGCGCGGCCAGCACGGTCCGGTTGTCCTCGATCTCGGCGAACAGCCCGCCGGCGGCAAGGCTGTGGCCCACGGGGACCTCGTGCATCGGGCTGACGATCTGGCCCGCGACGGGGGCGCGGATATAGGTGTAGTCCAGCATCCGCTCGGCGAAGGCCAGTTCCTCGGCATTGCGGGCGATGGTGGCCTCGATCATCGCGATCTCGCTGTCCAGCGGGTCGGCCTGCACCAGCGCAAGCTGGGCTGCGGCCTGGTCGCGGGCGGCTTCGGCCAGAAGTGCTGCGCTGCGCGCATCCGAGACCACGGTGAAGGGGATCGTGCCGCTTTCGAACAATGTCTCCTGCCGGGCCAGATCCTGCCTGCGCATGTCGAGTTGCACCTCGGCCGCCGCCAGTGACTGTGCGGCCAGCGCGATCTCTTCGGGGCGGGGTCCGGCCAGAAGCGTGTCGAGCTGGGCCTGAAGCCGCGCGCCATCGGCCTGCAGGACCGCCACGTCGCGGCTCTGGTTCCAGTTCGACAGCACCGCCATCACCGTGCCCGCCTCGACCCGGTCGCCCTCGGAGACATGGAGTTCGGTGATCTCGCCGCTGGTGCGGGCGCGGACCTCGGCCCGGTCGAGCGGCTGGATGGTGAAATCGCCGCCCACCTCGAAGCGGTAGGGCTGGAAGGCCAGCCAGACGAGCCCGCCCAGGATTGCCAGCCAGACAAGCCGCACCACCCATTTGCGTGCCGGGCTCTGACGCGCGGCCTGCGATTGCAGCACGCGGTCGAGATCGTCCATGCCCCCCTGCCGCTTGCCCGCGCCGGTGCGCTCGATCCGGGGGCTGCGCTGGATCCGGGGGCCGGGCTCGGTGTCGGGCAGGACCTGATCGGGCGGCGCCGGCCGGCCTGCGGGCAGGATCGCCGGGCCGGCGCTCAGCAGATCGTCCAGCGGATCCTCCGGCCCGTCTGCGGGGATGTCCCCTGCGATCCCGGCCCCGTCGATCCCGGCCCCTGCATCGGCCGTCTGGCCCACCATCCCCTGGCCCACCATCCCCTGGCCCCCCGGTGCCCCGGCCGGCTCTCCGCGATCCCCGCCGGGCGGGGCGTCCTCGTCCTCGAGAGCGGCCAGGAGGCTGTCGAGCCCGTCTCCGGTCCGGTGGTCGGGGCCTGTGCCTGCGGTCAGAGCCGGGTGCAGGATGTCGTCCAGCGTGTCGCCGCCAGCGGATGCGTCGGTCCGGGCCTGACGGCGCGGTCCCGGACGGCCGCGGCGGGGGCGGTGTGCGGCCTCTCCGTCGGCGGTGGCCTGTTGTCCCTGCCCCTGTTGCCCCTGGCGGATATCGGCCAGCTGCACCACCCGGGCCCTCGCCGCCTCTTCGCCCGGATCGGGATCCTCCGCGTCGAGGAGCGCGCACAGAGCAGCGTCGAGTGTCCCGGCATCGGGATCCCCGTCGGGCCATGCCGCCGCGTCCCGGGGTGCGGGGGCATCGTCCCGGTCCGGATCGGTCCGCGCGTCGCGCGTATCGCGTGGCGGATCACCGGTCAGCATCCCGTCTCCCGTCTCTGCAGTCCGCTCCGGTCCGCGCCGCGGTCCTGCCATCCTGCCCGTTTCACCCTGCCTGCCCTCGCTCACCCGCGTCACCTGCTCCGGCCCTGTCCCGCCTTGCGCCCGCCCCCCGTCCGTCTGCGTCCGCGCCGTCTTTCGAGAAAGCTTAGCAGAAAGACCACGAAAGCCGCCAGAAGAACGCCGAAGATCACCACACCGACCCCGCGCAGCCGTGCCTCGAGCACGAAGGCGATCGAGAAGACGATCGTCAGCACGATGAAGGCGGTGAATGCCAGCGAGGCCAGGGCATAAAGCACCAGAAGCCAGAATTCGCTGCGGGGCAGGTCGGCGGGGATCGGGCGGAAGGTCAGGATCATGCCCAGAAGCCTGAGCCCGTCCTGCCTGAGACGGGGCCGCTCGAGCCAGGCTGCCAGCCAGCGGTAGCCATCGGCGGGAAACAGCGGATTGGCGGTGAAGAGGAAGGACGACAGCCCCACCACCGCCAGCGCAAGCCCCACATCGGCGACGCCCGAGCCCGAGCGGCGCAGGATCAGCCAGATCATCAGCCCCGCGACGAACATCCCCAGCCGGAACAGGAGCGGTGCGGCATAGCAGGCGCGCTGGCCGCGAAAATCGAGTTGCCGGATCGGCCCCTTGAAGAGATAGAACTTCGGGATCACCCCGAAGGCCAGGCGAAAGCCGAATTCGTCGCTGTCCGCGCCATGGCGCGCCATGGCCAGGCCCTGCGTCGCCTTGCCCAGAAGATTGGCGGTCAGCATCCCGATCACCAGGTTCTGCGCGAAGGACAGCGTCAGCGCGATCCGCGTCATATGCGCCTCGAGCCCGAAGACGTTGAACAGCGCGCCATAGCCCGCCACCAGCCCCAGCGGCAGGATCAGGTGGCGCAGGTGCCGGAGCGGGGCCAGAAGATCGGCCAGCACCCGGAACACCCGGGTCGGGTTGCCGAAACGGATGCTGAGCGGCGGGCGCCCGCGCCAGGACCCCGGCGGGGGGGCGGGGCCGTCCATCTCGGGATCGTGGAACAGGCCGGGGCGGGGGGTGCCGGTCATGATCGCGTCATCGTCCGGTCATCGCCCGGTATCCGGGGCCGGTATCCCGGGGCCGGTATCTGGCTCTGGTATCCGGGTCTGGCATCAGGGCAATGCCGGCGGGTCATCACCGGGCCGGGCGCGCGCCGGAGCAGGATCCGGGACAGGACCCGGCCTGTGCCCGTCGCGGTCCGGGACGGGGCGGAGCTGTTTCGGCATGGGTGTCGGCAAGATGGTGCTCTGTGGCTGGGGTCGGGGTGACATGACTTGCCGCCCTGTGACGGCATTGATAACCTGCTACAGTATTTCAGATATTTTTGACACCAGCACTTGTGGTGTCCTGATGGAGGACGCGATGGCCAGGAAGGGCGAAACCGGGGGCGGCGATCCGGCACTGTCAGACGAAGAGCGCAAGGCCCGTCGCCGTGCCAGGCTGCGGACCCTGACGGGACAGGCGCCGGCCGGGGCCGCCGAAGCCTCAGGCGGGGCCGGTGATGCCGACGTGCTGGCCGCAATGGGTGGCGGAATGGGTGGCGGTGGAGCGGCGGGCGGGGCGCCCGAGATGCGCCGCAAGGCCGCGGCCCGGGTCTATCGCATGCTGACCAATACCCCGCCCGACGAGACGGGGATGGTCGAGGACACCCCCTTCAGCAAGACCGGTGTGGCCCGCCTCATGGAGGGCCTGCGCGAGCGGGCCGCCAACGAGGGCCAGCCCGGCGCAAAGGTGGCGGCGGGCCTCTTGAACTTCCTCGCTCCGTCCGAGGGCGAGCCCGAGGTCCATGGCGCCAGCCTCGAGCGTCTTCAGCGTGTCGCCCGCATGGCCGGCACCCGGCTGGGTGGCGGGATGGGGGGTGGCATGGCCGGGCGGCGCCGTGGTGGTCTTGGCGGCGGGGGGCGCGGCGGTTTCTGAGGGCTGTTGCCCGATCCAGGGCTCTTCGCCTCCGGTCGTCCTTCATGGGCGCCAGGGAATGTTTCTCGAGTGATGATTTCCGATCCGTGTCTTGCAGTGCTGTGCCTGTCCCGTCATCAATCCGGGCCCACTGTTGCAGAGTGCCTCTGTCAGGTTGCTGCGCGATGGAGCAGGATGGCGGGGGTGACGGTCCGGGCCGGGACAGGCCCTGACACGGCGGCGGTACAGTGCAGGAGATGGCAGTGACATCCGGTTTAGAATGCCTTGTGCTGGCGCCCGCAGGTCTGCCTGCCGCGCGTCTGGCTGTGGCCGCTGCCCGGGCCGGAGCGGTTCCTGTCCTGCCGGTCACGCCCGAGGGTATCGACAGCGCCCTGACCGGGGCGGCGGGGGCGGGGCGGTTCGGCCTGTCCCTGTCCGATCCGGCCCTGCTGGCCCTGCTGGCCGCCCGCGATGACCTGCCGCCCGCGCTGGCGCTGGTCATCGCCCCGCCCCCGGGTCTGGCCGAGGCCCCCGGGGCTCTTTCCGCCCAGCCCGCCCCCGGCCGGCGCCGTCTGTGCGAGGCGCGGCGCTGTTCGCAGGATGTGCTGGCGCTGGCCCCCCATATCGACGGCTATGTGCTCAAGGGCCATGAATGCGGCGGTGTCGTCTCGGAACAGACGGGCTTCGTCCTGTTGCAGGAGTTTCGCCGCAAGACCGGCCTGCCGCTGTTCGTGCAGGGCGGCATCACGCCGGAAACGGCGGCCGCCGCGCATGTGGGCGGGGCTTCGGGCGTGGTGCTGGACGACCAGATCCTGCTTCTGGCCGAAAGCCCGCTGACGGACGCCCGCCTGCGCCGCCGGATCGAGGGGTTTTCCGGCAGCGAGACGCTGCAGGTCGAGGAGATGAGCCTCGGCCTCTATCTGCGCGGCCTCGATGCGCCGGGGGGCAAGCGTGCCGCCGAATTCGCCGTCCGGCTGCGCGAAAACCCTGCCGCGATCCATGACATCGCCGCGGGATTCTCGTGGCAGCCCGGTGCCGTCGCCCCCGCCGGTCAGGGGCTGGCGCTGGCCGCAGGGCTGGCGCGGCGCTACCGGACGCTGGGCCGGCTTGTCGGCGCGATTGCCCGCGCGGTCGGCACCCTGCCGGGGCAGGCCGCCTCGCGCGCGCTACTTGCCGAAGGGGCCCCGCTCGCCCAGAGCCTTGGCACGCGCTACCCGATCCTGCAGGGGCCGATGACGCGGGTCAGCGACGTGTCGGATTTCTTCCTGCGCGTGGCCGAAGGTGGCGCACTGCCCTTTGCGGCCCTTGCCCTTCTGTCGGGGCCGCAGACTCAGACCCTGCTGGAGCAGACCCGCGATCTTCTGGGGGGACGGCCCTGGGGCGTGGGGATGCTGGGCTTTGCCGACACGCGTGTCCTCGGGCCGCAGATGGAGGCGGTGGACAAGGTCCGCCCCGATTTCGCGATCATCGCGGGCGGGCGCATCAATCAGGTCATGGAGTTCGAGGGCAAGGGCATTCCCGCCTTCGTCCATGCCTCGACCGCAGGCATCATCGCCCATTACCTTGACGAAGGGGTGCGGCGCTTCATCCTGGAAGGGCGCGAATGCGGCGGCCATGTCGGGCCGATGTCGAGCTTCACCCTCTGGGGTGCTGTGGTCGAGGCGCTGAAGACCCATCCCGTGATTCTGCGCGACGGCAAGCGCGTCCAGATCGTGCTGGCGGGCGGCATCCATGACGCGGCCTCGGCCGCCATGGCCGCGACCGTGGTCGAACCGCTGGCGGCACAGGCCGTGCAGATCGGCGTCCTGATGGGGACGGGATACCTCTTCACGCGCGAGATCGTGGAGTCCGGCGCCATCGTCCCCGACTATCAGCAGGTGGCACTCGACTGCGCCGAGACGCGCTGCCTTTGGGAAGGGCCCGGCTTCGCCAGCCGCTGCGCCATCACCCCCATCGTCGAGGAATTCGTCGAGGCCCGCGCCCGGCTCGAGGCAGACGGGGCCGGCGCGCGCGAGATCCGCGAGACGCTGGAGCATTTCTCGCTGGGCCGGCTGCGCATGGCGACCAAGGGTCTGGCGCGCACGGGGCCCGAGAAGGAACTGACCGAGATCGGCCCCGAGGAACGCCACCAGAAGGGCATGTACATGATCGGCCAGGTGGCCGCGCTCCGCCACGAGGTGCGCAGCATCGCCGAATTTCATGCCGATGTCTCGGCGGGGTCGGTCGCGCATCTGCAGGCACTGGAACGGGCCGAACCGCTGACAGCTGCCGCACCGCCGCCCGCCGATATCGCCATCGTCGGCATGGCCACGCTCCTGCCCGGGGCGGATACGCTGTCCACCTACTGGCGGCGCATCCTGACCGGGGAAAGCGCCATCCGCGAGATCCCCGAAGACCGCTGGGACATTGCGGGCCATTTCGATGCCGACCGGACGGTGCGCGACAAGGTCTATTCCCGCTGGGGGGGCTTCCTCGAGGATGTGGCCTTCAATCCGCTTGATTACGGCATCCCGCCCGGCACGATCGACAGCGTCGATCCGATGCAGCTTCTGGCGCTCGAACTGGTGTCGGACGCGCTGAAGGATGCAGGCCAAGGTGCGCTCGAGGGGGTGGACCGGGCACGGACCTCGGTCGTCTTCGGCTTTTCGGGCGGCGTGGGCGAGAAGGGCGCGCAATATGTGGCGCGGTCCGAACTGCCCCGCCTTCTGGGCGAGGTGCCCGGGGATGTTCTCTCGCGCCTGCCGGAATGGACCGAGGACAGTTTCGCCGGCATCCTGCCCAATGTGGCGGCAGGCCGCGTGGCCAACCGGTTCGATCTGGGGGGGTCGAACATGGTGGTGGATGCGGCCTGCGCCTCGTCGCTTGCCGCCGTCTATGCCGGCGTGATGGAGCTGGAATCGGGCCGGGCCGACACGGTGATCGCAGGCGGCGTGGACACGCTGCAGGCGCCTTTCGGCTATCTGTGCTTTTCCAAGACGCAGGCGCTGAGCCCGCGCGGCATCTGCAACACCTTCGACAAGAAGGCCGACGGGATCGTCATTTCCGAAGGGCTGGCGGCGGTGGTGCTCAAGCGGCGGGCCGATGCCGAAGGCGACGGCGACCGGATCTACGGGGTGATCAAGGGGATCGGCGCCTCGTCCGACGGGCGGGCGAAGGGGCTGACGGCCCCCCTTCCCGCAGGCCAGAAACGCGCGCTGGAACGCGCCTATGCGCAGGCCCGCTTCACCCCCGACACGGTCGGGCTGTTCGAGGCGCATGGCACGGGCACGGTGGCGGGCGACCGGGCGGAACTGGAAACCGTCACCGGATCGCTGCGCGCGGCGGGTGCGGGGCCGCGCAACAGTGCCATCGGATCGGTCAAGACGCTGATCGGCCATACCAAGGCCAGTGCGGGCATCGCGGGGCTGATCAAGGTGACGCTGGGCCTGCATCACAAGGTGCTGCCGCCCCATGCGCAGGTCTCCGATCCCAATGCCGTCTTCGAGGATCCCGAGGCGCCGCTGTATCTTGCGCAAAGCCCGCAGCCCTGGGTGCCCGCCCCGGGCCGTCCGCGCCGGGCAGGCGTCAGTTCCTTCGGCTTCGGGGGGACGAATTTCCATGTGGCGCTTGAGGAACATGCCGATCCGCATGCCGCAGCACCCCCCGCCGATCCGGGGGTGGATGCCCTGCCCTTCGCCTTTGCCGCCGACAGCCGGGAGGCGCTGCTGAAACAGGTGGCCCGGCTCGATCCCGCTGCCGCCCCGGGGCTCAAAGGTCTCGCGCTGAAGGCGCTGGAGGGGGCGGGCGATGGCCCGGTGCGTCTGGCCTTCACCGCCCGCAGCCTTGACGAGGCGGGTGCCAAACTTGCCGAAGCGCGGGCCTTTCTCGAAGGCGATGCCCCTGCCCCGCCGCCGGGCCTGCATTATACGCAAGCTCCGCGTCTTGCCTCGGGCGGGCGGCTGGCCTTTCTCTTTCCCGGTCAGGGCTCGCAATATCCGGGCATGGCGCGGCAGGGGACGATGCTGCACCCGGCCATGCTGGCGGCGCTCGAGACCGCCGAGGCGGCGCTGGCCGATACGCCGACATTCGGGGGCGGTGGCCGGCGTCTGGCCCGGCTGATCTGGCCGGAAGAGGCCTTCACGCCCGAGGCGCGCAAGGCGCAGATGGCTGCCCTGACCGCGACCGAGGTGGCCCAGCCCGCGCTTGGCGCGATCGGGGCGGGGATGGCGGGGATGCTGGCCCGGCTGGGGGTGGTGCCCGACATGGTGGCGGGCCACAGCTATGGCGAATTCGTGGCCCTGCATGTGGCCGGTGCCTTCGATCTGGCCACGCTGATCCGCCTCTCCGAGGCGCGGGGCCGGGCCATGGTCGAGAATGGCGATCCCGACCGTCCCGGCGCGATGGCCGCCGTCGCCGCCGATGCCCAGACGGTGGAAGCCGCCATCGCGGGGCTGGCGGATGTGGTGCTGGCCAATCGCAACAGCCCGCGCCAGACGGTGATCGCGGGGCCGCGCGCGGCCATCACGCAGGCCATGGAGGCCGTGACGGCGGCGGGGCTGCAGGTCACCGCCGTGCCCGTCAGCCAGGCCTTCCATTCGCCGCTGATGGCGGCCGCGCGCGGGCAGTTCGACGCGGCCCTGGCGGCCGTCGACTGGCGCGCGACGCGGCTGCCCGTCTACAGCAACACGTCCGGGGCCGTGCACGAGGCCGATCCCGACGCGCAGCGCGCGGTCATGAGCGCGCATCTGGTCAGCCCGGTGGAATTCACCGGCATGATCCGGGCGATGGCAGCGGACGGTGCACGGGTCTTTGTCGAGGTCGGCCCGAAATCGGTGCTTTCGGGCCGGGTGCCGGAGATCCTCGGATCCGAGGCGGATGTCCGGGCCATCGCGCTCGACCGCGCCTCGGGCGATGCGGCGGCCCTTGCCGAGGGGCTGGCGCAGCTTTTCGTCGAAGGCGCGCGGGTCGATCTGGCGGGCCTTGTCGCCGGGCTGGCCGAACCCCTGCCCCGCAGCGTCACCCATGCAGGCGCCGATCCGCGCCATCTGTGGCATCTGAACGGCGCCTATGCCCGCCGCGCCGATGCAGCCCGCCGCGACACGCGCCTGCCCGCTCCATCCACCCGTTCCCCCGGCCTTTCCCCCGGCCTTTCCCCCACCCTTTCCGCCGCCCCTTCACCCCTGACCACAGGCCCCGACATGCCCCCCCCTCCGGACGGTTCCGCCGTCCCGCCTGCCCTGCCACGCCTGCAAGAGGAGCTCGAATTCATGGAGATCCACGATCACGACCCGCCGCCCCCGCCCGGTGGCCCGCCCTCGATCCTGGGCGAGTATCACCGGATGATGCAGGAATTCCTGCGGGTGCAGGAAAACGTCATGCTGGCCTATCTGGGCGGCAGTCCCCGGACCGCGCAACCGCTTGCTCCGGTGGCTTCCCCGGCGTTCGCCGCGCCCGCGCCCGTGCCGCGCACGATACCCGCCTCCGTTGCGGCCCCTGTTGCGGCCCCCGCTGTCGCCCCTGTCGTTCAGGTCCCGACCCCCGCCCCGACGACCCTCGCCCCGACGACCCCCACCATGCCCCCCGCACCCGCGCCGGCACCCGTGCCGGCACCTGTGGCAGCGGTCCCCGCCGGTGGCATCGACCTGATGGGGGCCTTCACCACCATCGTCGCGGAAAAGACCGGCTATCCCGAGGATGCGCTCGATCCCGATCAGGGGATGGAGGCGGATCTGGGCATCGATTCCATCAAGCGGATGGAGATCCTGGGTGCGGTGCAGAAGATCCTGCCCGAAACGGCCGCCGAGGCGATGCGCGCCGAGATGGACAGGATCGCGGAACTGTCCACGATCCGCGAGATCGTGGGGTTCATCGAGGGCCATATGGGTGGTGCGCCCACCACCGGATCACAGGCCACCGGACCACAGGCCACCGGAACGGGAGGGGCCGGGACGGGAGACACGCGCCCTTTTGATCCGGCCGGGGAAGATCATGCGGTGACGGCCGTTCTTCCCCGGTACATCCAGGTGCCGTTCCATGAACCCGCCGACCATGTGACCGAGACCCTGCCCCAGGGCCTGCGCGTTCTGGTCACCGAGGCCGAGGACGGGTTTCATGATCACCTGGTCAGGGTGCTGGCCGATGCCGGGGCCGTGCCTGTCATCCTGCCCCGGGCGGTGCTCGAGGCCGGGGATTTCGCAGACTGGCTCTCCGCACTCGACCCCGAGGGGGCACCGCAGGCGCTGGTCTGGCTGGAAAGCCGCGCGGCCATGCCCGATCCCTTTTCCCTCGACCTTGCGGACTGGCGGGAGCTCCACGCCCGCCAGACCAAACGCTTCTTCGCCCTGCTCGGGGCGCTGTCGCCGCATCTGCGGACGGGCGGGCGGATCCTTGCCGTGACCGCCTCGGGCGGGGTCTTCGGGCGCAGCCTTGAGGAGGGGACCCCGCCGATGTCGGCAGGCGCGGGCGTGATCGGGATCGTCAAGGCGCTCTCGCTTGAATGGCGGGCGTGCAGTTCCAAGGTCGTCGACCTCGACCCCGCCGAGGATCCCGCAGCCCAGGCCGCCCATCTGGTGCATGAGATGTCCTTCGTCATGGGCCGGCGCGAGGTGGGCTATCCGGGGGGTGCGCGCACCATCCTGCGCACGGAGCCTGCCTCGCTTGCGCCGCCCGGGCGGCCCCCGCTCCTGCCCGGTCCCGACTGGGTGATCGTCGCCACCGGCGGCGCGCGCGGCATCACCGCCGAATGCCTGCGCAGCCTTGCCCCATTTGGCCCCACCCTTGTCCTGATCGGGCGCAGCCCGGCCCCTGCGCCCGAGCCGCCCGAGACGGCCGCGCTCGACCGGGCGGGGCTGCGCGCCCATCTTCTGGCCGCGGCGCGGGCGCGGGGCGAAAAGCCCCGCCCGGTCGAGATCGAGGCGGACATCGCCCGGATCATGGCCGCCCGCGACATCCGCACCAACCTGCAGGATTTCGAGCGGATGGGGGCAAAGGTCGATCTGCGCGTCGCCGACATGGCCGAGGCCGACCGGGTGATCGCCGAGGTGCAGGCGCAATACGGCCGGATCGACCTGCTGATCCATGGCGCGGGCCTGATCGAGGATGCGCTGATCGAGGCCAAGACCCCCGACAGTTTCGACCGGGTCTTCGACGTCAAGGTCGACGGGGCCTTCCGCATGATCCGGGCGCTGGATCCCGCGCATCTGAAGGGCATCTGCTTCTTCACCTCGGTCGCGGGGCGCTATGGCAACCGCGGCCAGACCGATTACGCCGCCGCCAACGAGGTGCTCAACCGCCTGGCCTGGGACCTGCGCCGCCGTCTTGGCCCCGGGGTCGCGGTCAAGGCGATCAACTGGGGGCCATGGGGGGTGACCACGACCGGGGCGGGCATGGTCACCGACAGCGTGCGCGCCCAGTTCGAGGCGCGCGGCATCGGCATGGTCGAGGCGCGCGCGGGGCGTGACCTGTTCTTCAAGGAGATGTTCTGGGCCTGTCCCGAACAGGTGGAATCGGTGGGCTGGGTCGCCGATGGCGAAACGATGGAGGCCCGCGCCACCGCCCTGCCCGCGCCACCGGGCGTACGCCGCGTCGCCGACGGGCTGATCCTTCTGCGCGGGGCCGAGACGCGCGACAGCGGTCCGGAGGCGGGGGACCGCCGCGAACTGATCTGGCGTTTCGATCTGGTGAATGCGCCTTACGTCGATCACCACCGCTTCGACGGGGTGGGGGTGATGCCCGCCACCGCCGTGATGCAGTTGATGAGCGAGGTGCCCCGCGCCTTCGGGATCGAGGCGCCGGTCATCGAATTGCGGGATTTCCAGATCTTCAAGGGGCTGACGCTGGATGCCGGGCCCTTCGATGTCGTGCTTGAACTCGAGGCGCGGGAAGAGGGTCTGTTCCGGGTGAACCTGCGCGCCGCGGACAATCCCGCCCGGCTGCGCTTCCGCGGCGATCTGGTTCTGGGCGAGGGCCTGCCCGAAGGCCCCGAACGCTGCCCCGAGGATCTGGCCCGCACGACCTGGACGGGCCTCGACATGGGCAGCATCTATCGCCGCTGGCTCAGCCACGGGCCGCGCTTCCAGACGCTGACCGGGATGCGCGGGATCGAGCCCTCGCGGATCTGGGCCGGGCTGGTTCCCAGCCGCCCGCAGGATTTCGTCCCCGTGGACGGTGATGCGCGCTGGACATTCGATCCCGGCATGCTCGACGGGGTGCTGCAGACGGTCTGGATCTGGAGCCGGGCGGTGCAGGGCGGATCGGCCCTGCCCCTGCGGGTGGCCAGGGTCCGGCGCTTTGCCGGCGATACCTGCGACGGGCCGCTGACCGCGGTGGTCGATGTGCTCTCCGCCCCCGGAGAGACCACGATCGAGACGACAAGCCGGGTCTACAACGCGGCCGGAGAGGCCTGTTACGAGCTTGAACGCTTTGCCGGGCAATCCTCGTCCCGGCTCAACCGGCTGGGGGGCGGCTGGCAGGGCGGTGCGCGCGAGGAAACCGCCATGGATGAAGGCAGGGCATGATGTCCGACACGACCGGTATCGCCACCGATACTGCTACCGATATCGCCATCGTGGGGATGGCCGGGATCTATCCCCAGGCCGATGATATCGACATCTTCTGGTCCAATATCCTTGCCGCGCGCGACTGCGTGACCGAGGCGCCCGAGGGCTGGCTGGGCGTGGGCGACATCTACGACCCGGGCAGCGATGTGCCGGGCCATATCTACACCAGCCGGGGCGGGTTCCTGGGTGATCTGTCGCGCTTCGATCCGCGCCGCTTCGGCACCATGCCGCGCGCCATGGGCGGCCAGCCCGACCAGTTCCTGGCGCTCAAGGTGGCGCATGACGCGCTGGTCGATGCGGGCTATGTGCCGGGCCGGTTCGACGGCGAGAGGACCGGGGTGATCCTCGGCCATTCGCTGCACGGGCACCGGGCCAATATCAGCGCGATCCAGCAGGTCTGGGTCCATGGCCAGTTCCGGCAGGTGCTGGACGCGCTCTTTCCCGGCCTGCCCCCCGACCGGGTGGATGCGGCGATGGCGATGCTCAAGGCGGGGCTGCCGCCGCTCGATCCCGAAGGGGTGCCGGGGCTGGTGCCCAATGTGATGACGGGGCGGATCTGCAACCGGCTCGATCTGATGGGGCCGAACTACATCATCGACGCGGCCTGTTCCTCGTCGCTGATCGCGGTGGACCTTGCCATCGGCGAGTTGCGCGCAGGGCGGGCCGAGATGATGCTGGCGGGCGGCGTGAACACCACCACCTCGCCGCTGGTCTATGGCCTGTTCTGCACGGTCAATGCGCTGTCGCCCGACGGGCGGATCCGGCCCTTCGACCGTGGCGCCAACGGCACCGTTCTGGGCGAGGGGGCGGGCGTCCTCGTGCTCAAGCGGCTGGCGGATGCGCTGCGCGACGACAACCGGATCTATGCGGTGATCAAGGGGGTGGGCCAATCCTCGGACGGGAAAAGCTCGGGCCTCATGGCGCCCCGGCTCGAGGGCGAGATGCTGGCCGTGCGCCGCGCCTATGCCCAGACCGGGATCGACCCCGCCACGATCGGCCTGATCGAGGCGCATGGCACCGGCATCCCCCTTGGCGACCGGACCGAGGTCGAGGCGCTGCGCCAGGTCTTCGGCACGCGCGAGGGCGGCCTGCCGCGTGTGCCGATCGGATCGGTGAAATCCATGATCGGCCATTGCATTCCCGCCGCAGGATCTGCCGCGATCATCAAGATGGCGCTGGCGCTGGACCAGGGGATCGTGCCGCCCACGCTTTGCGACGAGGTCAGTGCCGAGATCGGGCTGGAGCGGACACAGTTCCATGTCGCGACCGAGACCCGGCCCTGGATCCAGTCGGGATCCCACCCCCGCCGCGCGGCGATCAATGCCTTCGGCTTCGGCGGGATCAACGCGCATATGATCCTGGAACAATCGCCCGTGGGCCGGACCCCCGATCCCACGGCCGCCTTCCTGCCGCGCGACGTGGGCGTGGTGCCTGAGCAGGAGCAGGTGCTGGTCTTCGCCGGCGCCGACCGGAGCGCCGTTCTGGCCGCATTGGAGACTGTTCTGGCCGACCGGGAGGCCGGTCTGGCCGCCCTTTCTGCCGCAAGCTGGGACCGCGCGATGGCCACAGAGGGTGCCCCCGCCCGTCTTGCACCCGCCCGTCTTGCAATCGTCGCCGCCGACCGGGCCGAGTTCGAGAAGAAGGCCGAGACGGTGCGCGCCAAGCTGCCCGGCCTGCCTCCGGGCGGCACGCTCCAGACCCGGAGCGGCATCCATTACGAGGATCGCGCCCGGGTGGCCGAAGGGGGCAAGGTCGGCTTCCTCTTTCCCGGCGAGATGGCGCAATATCCCGGGATGATGGCCGATGTCGCCATGGCCTATCCGGTGGTGCGCGACTGGTTCGACTTCATCGGCAGCCTGACCGAGGGCCGCCGCGCGGTGGCGCTCGAACAGGTGATCCATCCGCCCACGACGCTGGTGGACGAGGCCGGGCGGATTCTGCTCGAGGAGCTGATCCACCGGGTGGATTACGGCTCGGAAATGGTCTTCGCCGCCGATCAGGCCGTCTTTGCGCTGCTCTCGGCCATGGGCATCCGGGCGGATGCGATGCTGGGCCATTCCACGGGCGAGAATGCGGCGCTGGTGGCCAGCGGGCTGATCGACCTCGACCGGGACCGGGTCGGGCGGATGATCGCCGAGATGAACACCGTCTTTTCCCGGGTTGAACAGAGCGGGCAGGTGCCGCGGGGCGTGCTGCTGAATGTGGCGGTCCTTCCCCGGGCCGAACTCGAGGCGCTGCTCGCGCGCCATCCGGACCTGCATTTCACCATGGACAACTGCCCCAACCAGGCGATCCTCTTCGGCCAGAAGACCGCCATCGACGCGCTTGCGCGCGAGGCGGTGGCGGCGGGTGCCGTCTGCACGCATCTGCCGATTTCCTGGGGCTATCACACCGAACATGTCAAACCGCTGGCCGAGGAATTCGAGCGGCTGTTCGACGGGCTGAAGCTGGCCAGGGGTGCCGGGGTCACGCTCTATTCCTGCGGCACGGCAAAGCCTTTCCCGAAGACCCCGGCAGGGTTCCGCAAGACGGCCATCGCGCAATATACCGCGCGGGTGCGCTTTACCGAGGCGGTCGAGCGGATGCATGCCGACGGGGTGCGGGTCTTCGTCGAATGCGGGCCGAATGCGGTGCTTTCGGCCTTCGTGCGCGACATTCTGGGCGACAGGCCGCATCTGGCCGTGTCGGCCGACAACCGCCGCCGGGGGATGGAAGAGCAACTGCGCCATCTGGTGGCGCAGCTTTTCGCCGCCGGTGTGCCGATGGATCCGCGCGACTTCCTTCTGCCGGCCGAGGCCGCCGCGACCCTGCGCCGCCGCGAGATGCGCGTGGCACAGCGCAAGGCCCCCGTCCTTCCCGGCGAACTGGGCGTCTTCCGGATCGGGGCGGAGGAGGCGCAAACCCTGCGCGATCTGCTGATCGTGCCGGCCGAGGCCCCCGCGCAGGCACAGGTCGCCCCCTTTGCCACCCCCGCATCCCCGGCCCCACCCCCGGCCGCATCCCCTGGCCCTGATCCGGCCGCAGGGCTGCAGGCGCATCTGTCCCTCATGAACCGCTTCCTGCAGGGGACGGGCCATGTGATGACCAGGGCCCTCGTCGCCGGTGCGCAAGGACCGGGCCGGATCGGCGTGCTCGACATCGGGCGCGGCTTCGCCCCGCCTTTCGCCTTCCGTGCCTATCTGATGGAGGGGGCCAGCCCCAGCCTGGAGGCGATCCGCCCCCATCTGGCCCCGGCCGAACTGCCCGAGGCCGAGGCTCTGGCCGCGAAGGGGGGCCCGCGCTGGCAGGAATGGTGCCTGAGCCGTCTGGCCGTCAAGCGGGCGGTCGGCGCGGTGCTGGGGCCGGTTCAGGGCCAGCACCTGCCCGGTGCGGGGATCGAGATCCGCAAGGCCCCGGGGGGCGCGCCCTATGTGGCGCTGGCCGATGCCGCCGTGGCGCGGCCCGCCATCTCGCTGTCGCATGCGGGGGCGGCGGGCGTGGGGGCGGCGGCGGGGCCGGGCTGGCGGATGGGGATCGATTACGAAACACCGGCCCGCATCCGCGATGCGGCCGAATTCCTGCACACCATCGCCTCGGACGCCGAGCAGGCCACCCTGGGCCTGCCCGCCACGGCGGAAGGGGCGGCCCTTGTCTGGAGCGTGAAGGAGGCCACGGCCAAGGCGCTGGGTCTGGGGCTGCAGGGGCGCCCGCAACAGTTTGCCGTGGTCGGCGCCGATCTGGGCAAGGGGATTGTGCGCCTGCAGCACGACCGATACACGGTCGAGGCGCAGGTACGCCGGGTGCGCGATGCGGTCTGCGCCGTGGCCTGGCTGCCCGCAGAGGCTGCACCCCCTGCGGTTTGACCGGCAGGCCAAAACCGCAGGCCAAAACCGCAGGCCACATCCGCAGGCCAAAACCGCGGTGCAGAAGGCAGGCCGGAACGGGTCGGTGCGCGAAAGGGACGGGGGCAAGGACGGAACGGGTCGGGACAGGAGCCGCAGACCGGTGGTGCGAAGGGTTCGGAAGGAAGAGGATCGTGATGTTGCAGACAGTTGATATCGGGGCGCGCCTTCGCCTGACCCTGGCCGAATTCGTCGAGGACTGGGGCCTCGATATCGAGATCACCCCCGAGACCAGCCTTGTCGGCGATCTGGAATTCGACTCGATCGACGTGATCCAGTTCGTCGTGGCGATGGAAAACGCCTTTCAAAGCCGCAAGATCGGCTTTCAGGACCTCTTGATGCAGGAGGGCCGCTATGTGGACGACCTGACGGTGGCCCAGATCGAGGCCTTCCTGCGCGACCGGCTGGCCTGAGGACGGGGCTGCGAACCGGGCGGGGAGACGGCCCCGACAGACGGCCGACACAGAAGAAGGACATCCCATGACGCGCACGCTTCTGATCGGCCTCGACGGGGCGACCTTTACCGTTCTTGGCCCCTTCCTTGACGGCACCGCCCCCGAAGGCGTGGTGATGCCCTTCCTCGCCCATCTGATCGAGACGGGCTATTCCGGCACGCTGGCCTCGACCGCCCATCCGCTGACGCCCCCGGCCTGGACCTCGGTCATGACGGGGCGCAATCCGGGCCATCACGGCATCTACGATTTCGTCCGCTTCGAGGACATGGGGCACGAGGTCTTCTTCACCCTTTATGATGCCCGCGACATCCGCGCCGAGACGCTCTGGCAGGTTGCCAGCCGACAGGGGAAAAGTGTCGTCTCGCTGAACTTCCCGATGATGGCGCCGCCGCCCGAGATCAACGGCGCGCTGGTGCCCGGGTTCGTGTCGTGGAAGCATCTGCGCCGCAACACCTGGCCCGGCGGGCTTTACGACCGCATCAAGGCGATCCCCGGCTTCGACCCCAAGGAACTGTCCTGGGATTTCGAGCGCGAGGGCCAGATCGGCGAATTGATGGAGGACGCAGAGCTTCACGCCTGGGTCGACAAGCACCTGCCGCGCGACCGGCAATGGTTCACCATCGGCCTGACCCTTCTGCAGGAAGACCGGCCCGATCTCTTCGCGCTGATGCTCGACGGCACCGACAAGATCCAGCACCAGGCCTGGCACCGGCTGGATCCCGCGCTCTGGACCGGCGACGGCGATGCGGCGGCGCAGGCGGTGCGGCGGCTGGTGGTGGATTATTTCCGGGGCCTCGACGGCTATCTCAAGGCCCTGCACGAGGCCGCGCCCGAGGCGCAGATGATCATCGTCTCGGACCACGGCTTTGCCGGGGCCTGGACGGTGGTGCGGATCAACAACTACCTTGAAAGCCTGGGCCATCTGACCTGGCGCGCGAATGACGGCTCCGAAGCCGCACGGCGGCGGGACCTGTCGAATTTCGCCAATCTCGACTGGAGCCGGACCCAGGCCTTCTGTCCCACGCCCTCGTCGAACGGGATCGTCATCCGCAAGAAATCGCCCGCCTGCCCCGCGGGCGTGGACCCGGCCGATTACCCCGCCTTCCGCGCCCAGCTGATCGAGGATCTGCTGGCGCTGCGCGACCCCGAAACGGGCAAGCAGGTCATCGCCCGCGTGATGACGCGCGAAGAGGCCTTCCCCGGACAGGCGATGGACCAGGCCCCCGATCTGACCCTGTTTCTGGCCGATCACGGCTTCGTCTCGGTCAGGAACCGTGTCCCCCCGGTGGTGACGCGGCCCATACCCATGGGCACCCATCACCCCGACGGCATCTTCGTCATGGCCGGCCCCGGCGTGCGGGCGGCCAAGGGCGCGCGGCTGTCGATCGTCGATACCACGGCGATCGCGGCCCATAGCATTGGCCTGCCCGTGCCACAGGATTTCGAGGGGAAGGTGCCCGCGGACCTTTACGATCCAGACTGGCTGGCGCAGCATCCCGTCACCATCGGCCCGGCGACGCTTGCTGTCGCGGGGGCCGGAGAGGGGGCCACAGAGACGGCCAGCGAAACGGCCGGAACGCAGGGGACCGAAGAGGATGAGCAGAGGGAAGAGGTGCTCGCCCAGCTTCGCCTGCTTGGCTATATCGAGGACTGAGGCCGGCCCCCCCGGCATGGTCCCGGCCAAGGTAACGGCCAAGGCCCCGGCCAAGGTCACGGCCAAACCCCCGCCCCCGGCGCAGCGATGAGCCGGATCACCGTCAACGGCGTCACGCTGAACGTGACCGACCTGCCCGCGCGCCGCGCCGAGGCGCTGGTCCGGCGGCGGCTGGGTGCCGAAGGGCTGGCAGAGGAGTTTCCGGGGGGTCTTGGCCGCCTTGCCCGGCGGATCGGGGCGACGGACACGCCCATCGTGATGATCCACGGCCTCGCCGCCTCGCAGGCCTTCTGGTATGCGGCCGGTGCCCCCTTCCTGACCCTGCTCGGCCCCTGCCTGCTTTACGACCTGCGCGGGCATGGCAAGAGCGAGACCCCCCCCTCGGGCTATGGTGTCACCACCATGGCCGGGGATCTGGCCGCGCTAATGGAAGCGAAGGGCATTCATCGCGCCCATGTCGTGGCCCATTCCTTCGGCGGCATGATCGCCATCGCCCATGCGCTGGCCCGACCCGAGACGGTGGAAAGCCTGACCCTGGTCGATGTGCGGGTGCGCCCGATCCAGCAGAAGATCACCCTGCCCGTCCGCCCGCTGCCGCCTGCAGCCGAACGGCGGCTGGCGGCCCTTGGCCTCGATCTGGCCGAGGTGGCGCGGCAGGATGACGGGATCGGCTATCTGCGCACCGTCGCCCGGATCGAGGTCGAGGCGGGCGATGATGCCGGCGCACTGCTGTCCGCACTCTACCAGCATCCGCGCCTCTTCCGGTCACGGCGGGCGGCGGAACGCTGGATCGCGCTGACCGAGAAGGTCAGCCTGATCGCCGATCTGGACCGCGAGACGATCTTTTCCGCCGCCGACCTGCCACGCCTGACGATGCCGATGCTGGTGATGGCGGGGGGGCAGTCGGCGACCCTGCCTTCGGCGCGCGAACTGGCCCGGCTCTGCCCGCAGGCGATCTTTCACGAAGTGCCCGGCGTGGGGCATTTCTTCCCGATGTCGCAGCCGCGGCTGTTCCTGCGGCCCTGCCTGCGGTTCCTGCGGGCGGTCAACACCCCGCCGGGCCCCCCCCCCGCCGCGCGGGGCCGGCCTGAGACCTGGGATCGGACCTGAAGCCGGTCAGAACCGCCCGAAGCCGCGGCGTCCGGCGGTCCGGGCCCCGCCCGGCCGGCCCCGCATCGCCTCGGCCCGTTTGGCCAGGGTCTGGAGTTTCTCGACGCTGATCCCGCTTACGGCCGCCTCGCCCTCCTGCGCGGTCAGGAACTGCAGCGCCATGGCCGCAACCCTGGACCCCGGTGCCCCCGGATCCTCGGCGCGCTGGCCCAGCATCCCCACAAGCTGGGCGACGCCGTAGCGGGTGAAGGGGGTCCCGGGCACCGTCTCGGGATCGGTCGGCGGGATCTGGGTCAGGATGCGATAGACATGCATCACGATCTGGCGCTGCATCGGCTGCGCGCCCGAGGCGCTGCCGGCGAACTGCATCAGAAGATCGGGAATGCCCTTGCCGGCCTGGGCAAAGGGATCGCGTCCGGCCGCCTCGTCCACAGGGGGGACAGCTGTGGTGACAGTCGGGGTGACAGCTGTGGTGGGGGCGGGCCTGTCGGGGGTGGCGGCATCCTCGGCATCGGGGCTCTGGCTGTCCGGGGATGGCTGGCTGTGCTGGGCCATGATCGCGCCCAGATCGCGCGGGACGGGATCGGCAATCTGCTGACGCCGTGCCTTGAGCGCATCGAGCCGTGCCTTGCGCTGCTGGAGGCCGCCCGAAGCCGGAAGGGCCTCGTCGGGGGACGTGCCCTGGTCGTCATTTGCCATGAAAACTCCCCTCGCACCGCAATGCACTGATGTCGCGCGGACCTTAGACAC
This sequence comes from Rubellimicrobium sp., assembly GCA_020832515.1. GTDB lineage: Bacteria > Pseudomonadota > Alphaproteobacteria > Rhodobacterales > Rhodobacteraceae > JAFIEN01. Next base: position 20,539 of record JAFIEN010000001.1, read on the forward strand.
TCGGCCCGGGTCAGGCAATCGGGCTTTCCCCGCCGGGTCCTGCGACAGGAAGGTCACGGGGATACGAAGGTCACGGGGACCCGGCCCGCGCCGACACCTTCATGACCCAGGATCACGCCCGCGCCGGTCACCACCGCGACCCCGACCGAGCCCGCATCCCCGGGCAGGTCGGGGGATGGCAGATCCTCCCACCCGGCCGGCCCGGTCGCCCGGAAGATCCGCACCGGTCCCATGTAGTCAAGAAGATCGGGCAGGGCCCCGCGCCGGTCGGGCAGGCTCTCGCCCAGAAAGTCCTGCAGGACGGCGAAGGTTCCGGCCTGTCCCGTGGCGATGGCCTTGACGGCGGCATTTCCGGGCTGGCCGAAACCCGGCATCCGGCCCGACAGCGGCCGTTTGAGGCCTTGGGGCGTGAAACGGGGCTGGCCTGCCACGATCTCCCAACCGTCCCCGGGATCGAGGTGCAGGATCTCGGGGCCCCAGTCGCCGGCCTGGACGGGTCCGCCGGCCAGCGGCGCCGTGCCCAGAAGCAGCCCCCCCGCATCTTCGGACAGGGGGCTTGCGGCCGAAATCATCGCGTTCAGCGCGAATCTTTGCGCCCCGCGGTCAAGAACGGGTGCCAGAACGGGCTTCGTGGCATCGGCCCGGGTGCGGAAGACGGCAAAGCCCGCCGCCGGATCGGCGACGAAGACATGCAGCAGCCCCCCCGCAAGCACGAGACCCGTGACCATCCGCCCGCCCGACAGGGCCAGCGGCCCCAGATCGATCGCCTTGGGGGCCGTCTGCCGCGCGGTCCCGGTCCTGACCCGCAACAGGCGCTGCGCGGCCCCGTCGTGGACATCCGGATCGCCGGTCAGCGCGAAAAGGACCGTGCCGTCGCCCGCCGCGGCCCGAAGCCCCTCGGGCGCGGCCTTGGCAAGGGCAGCGCCCGCGCGCGGGATCGCGGCCTCGGGAAACCGCAGGGCAAGGCCGGCAAGCGCCACCGGCATCCCCCCGTCGGGCAGGTCGGCCTCGCCCCCCTCGCCCCGCGCGTCGAGCCTGTACAGCCGCAGGCCGATCCTGCCGCTGTCCACATCCGTCTCTTCGACCAGCGCCAGAACGCCGTCACCCGCAGGGACAAGGTCGCGCACCACCGACAGGATGGTCTCGTCCGATGCTGTGGTCATGTCCTGCCTCCGGCCCCCATCGCCTTGCCCCCCTCGCTTTGTCCCTGTTGCCTTGCCTGCCGCCCGTCATCCGCGCCGTCCTGTCCGTCATAGCCCAGGATCGCGGCCAGAAGCCGCGTCTCGGAGCCGAAATGGACGACCCGGTCCTCGACCCATTCGAGCGGATCGTCGAGGGTCTCGGGCTTGATCTTGCCGATCCGGAGCGCGGGATTCGCCATGAAGCCGGGGTTGTTGCCGTTCTTCGCATTGTCCGGCCCCGGTCGGGCGAAGGGCGAATCCTCGGGGTGCAGCATCGCCCCGATCGCGGCCTCGGCGTCGTCGAGATCCATCCAGGCGCAGATCTGGCGCAGGATCGGGGCCGGATCCTCGAAGAAATCCTCGCCCCTGAGATACATGTATTGCCCCGGCGCCAGACCGCGTCCGAAATCGAGCAATTCGCGATGCCGCCTGGTCCAGAGCATCTCGAGATCGGTCGTATCCATCTGACGCCCCCGCCGGTTGCGATAGGCCGCAGCCGCCCGCGACCGGCAGGTGGCGCGGGGGTGGCGGGCCAGATGCAGATACCAGGCATCGGGATAGGCGCGATGGAGCTGGCGCAGGGCCTTGCCTTGCGAATTGGTCGGGCTCTTGTCCACCAGCGCGCGGGGGGCGGCCATCTTGCGCAATTCCTCGAACATGCGCGCGCCGGTCCAGTCCTCATGCCCGCGCAGCCAGTCGTTGACCTGGTTGACGGTTTCCTCGGTCTGCACCCCGAACATGAGTTCCGCCACCGCCCGGCGCAGCCCGGTCATCGCGCCGGGGATGCCGAAGAAGGGGATATCGGCATCCATCAGGTCGCGCACGGTGGGGGCGATGAAGAGATTGACCTCGGGCAGGCCGAACATCTGCGGATGCTGGCCAATCGCGGCGCAGACGACCGAGGAAAACGACCGGCCGGGGCAGAGGATGAACAGGGGCTGGCGCAGCGTCATGGGGGGGTGGTTTCCTTGACCGGGTAAAGCGTCGTGGCCGCCTCGGGATAGCCCAGTTGCAGGGCAAGGGCGACGGTTGCGGGCGCGGGGCGGCGGCCCCCTTCCGTCCAGTCGAGGGGCGTGTCGAGTGCGGGCATCTCGATGGCACGGGGCGCATAGACGGGATTGCGCAGGAAGGCCGGATCATTGCCGAAGGGGGCCGATTCGGGGCCGACCCGCGCATAGGGCGAAGCCTCGGGATGGCGCATCGCGGCCAGATCTGCAGGGGTCGCCGGAATGTCCAGCCACTCGCAGATCTGGGCAAGGTAGCGGTCGGGATCGGTCAGCAGATCCTCGCCCCGGATCGCCATGAACCGGCCCGGCGCGATCCGGGGGGCAGCGTCCAGGATGGCGCTGTTGATCCGCAACCAGAGAAGCTCGGGATCGCGCCCGGAGGCCCGGGCACCCGGGCCGAACCCCTTGCCATGACCCGTGATCTTCGCGATCGAGGCCGTGGTCGCCACGGGATGGCGATAGAGATGCAGGAACCGCGCCTCGGGGAAAAGCGCGATGGCGCAGGCGATCCGGTCGGGCTGCAGCACGGTGCTGGGGCTTTTCTCGACCAGCATGGCCGGGGCCGCCCGGGCGGCGAACCAGCCCATCAGGTCGGTCGGGCTCCAGTCGCGCCGCTCGGCCAGAAAGCGGCGGGCGCGGGCCAGGCCCTGTTCGGTCTGGGCCCCGTACTCCAGTTCGGCCACCGCCCGGTAGAGCCCGTCGAGCGTGCGCTTGCGGACCATCTGCAGAAGGTCGATCGCGGTGCCGAGGCGGGTGTCGATGAAGGGATTGACCTCGGGCAGGGCGTAAAGCGCCGGATGCTGCCCCAGCATGGAACTGACCAGCGAGGAATAGGATCGCATGCAGGTCAGGATGAACAGCGGCTGGTTCGGGATCTGGGGCAAGGTCGGGGTCACACTGGCTCCGTCATCGTGTCTTCTGGACCGGGCCGCGCATCCCCCGGGTGTCACACCCCGGTGTCACTGGGCCAGGAAGAACCGGGCGATATGCCCGGTCGCGTCGAAATGGGGCGAGACATAGACGTCGTTGCGCTCTTGCCAGCGGGCCGGGTCGATCCCGGGCCAGCCATGCCCGCCGCCCGAGACGGTGCAGAACTCGACCACCTCGCGGGTGCCGCAGGTCCTGATCTCGCAGGTCGTGTCCTGGGCGGGCTGGGTCACGGACGTGCCCAGCGTACACTGGTTGCGCTCCTGGAACAGCGCGATCCCGTTCAGGACGCTGGGATAATTGGCCCGGGCCGCCGACATGGTGCCGGCGCCGCCCTGCAGGGGCACGTTCTGGTCGTTGCTGCCGTGGATATGCAGCAGGCTGACGCCGGTCGCCCCGATGCAGCGGTCCACCGCCATCGTGCCCGCGACCACGGCAATGGCCGACAGCCGCTCGGGCATCTCGCAGGCCAGGCGATAGGCCATCATCCCCCCCGCCGAAAGCCCCGCGGCAAAGACGCGCGAGCGGTCGGCCGGATAGCGGGCCAGCACTTCATCGAGCATCGCGCCGACAAAGCCCGTGTCATCCACCCCGCTGCGCGCGGCAAAGCCCACGGGCGAGGCCCCCCCGGTATTCCACGATCCCCGGACCCCCTCGGGCACCACGAGCAGGAAGCCGTATCGGTCGGCCATCTCGACCAGGCCGGTGCGCGCGGCAAAGCTTTGCGGATCGCCGCCGCCGCCGTGAAAGGCCAGCATCACCGGCAAGGCCCCTGCCCCGCCTGCCGCAGGCTGATGGACGAAATAGCGCCGCGTCTCGCCGCCATGGGGCAGGGTGAAGGCGGTGAACTGGCCCGAGGCCTCGGGCGCGGCCGAAATCGACTGGCGCTGGCGCTGGGTCTGCTGGCCGCCCTGCCGGTCGCGGTCCGCCCCCATCACCTCGCGCCATTCGCGCACCGGGTTCACGCCGCCCGGCCCCCCCACGCAGGCCACGACCCAGACCGAAGCCGACAGCACAAGCCCCAGAACCAGAAGCGTGCGGGCGCGTTTTCTCATGATGCGGGGTTCCTCTGCGATCCAAGCCAGATTTCCAGACCGCCATCGGGATTGGGGACATAGTCGAAGCGGCCGTCCTCGAGATCGACGCCGACGAAAGGACCGAAGGGATTGACGAACCCGGCGGCCAGCCCGTGCGGCGTCGATTGCAGGGTCCTTATGCCATAATTGTAGGGGTTACCGAAACCTTGCGTGGTGACGGGCAGCCAGTTTTCGCCGTCGCGGCTGCGATAAAGCTCGGCCCCGCCGCGCATCGCGATGAAGTTTTCCATCCCGTAGCGGTCGAGCATGGCGGTGAAGGGCTGCGGCCAGTTGGTCCGTTCCGAATAGCGCAGCATCACCGACCAGTCGAAAGTGCCAAGGTAGAGCCAGCCGTCATGGCTTTCCATCTGCCAGAAATAGCCGTTGAACGGATTGTCGAAACCCGGCGCAAAGCCCGAAAGCGGGATCTTCATGCCCTCGGGCGTGTCGCGCTGGTAGCCCACGACCAGATCCCACTGACCGTCCTCGTAGATGCGGATCAGTTCGGGGCCGGCGGGGCCGATCCTGTTCACCCGGTCGATCCCGCCGTGCTGGATGCCGCTGCCCGCATAGAGCAGGCCGTCATGGGCGGCGAAGGAGGCGACCCCCTGATTGAGCGCGCCCCGCCATGCGCCGTTCACGATCACGCGCTCCCAGTCGTAGGGGGCGCGGCCCTCGGCCCGGGTGCGCCAGATCTGGTAGCCCCGCCCGTTGCCGGTGCCCGCGTAAAGATAGTCACCGCAGGCCGCCATCTCGAAGACGCCCAGATTCTCGCGATCGCCGAAGCCGGGCGTGTTGACCAGTTCCCAGTTGCCGCCCGCGGGATCGCTTGACGCATAGACGATGGCATTGCCCGCGATATTGGGATTGCCGCCCGCCGTGCCGGTGGGGCTGGTGAAGAGGCGGCCCTTGAAGGGCACCAGAAGCCGCAGGGTGATGATCGACCGGTCGAAACCGGCAGGCATCGGGATCTCGTCGAACTGCGCCCCGTCGGCCGAGCGCAGGATGCGTGTCCCCTGCCCGCGCGCGGGCGTGTAGGTGGCGACGTAAAGGTGGTCATGGGCGTCCGAGGCGCCCTTGAAGACGCACATCCCCCGATAGCCCAGTTCGCGCGGAAGCTGTTCGCCCTCGGCATCGATCCAGGGCGCCTGCGACACGAGGCTCCAGCCCGCGTTTTCCACCCCCGGCCGGGCGGCGGCCGGATCGAAGCTCCAGATCTGGGCGCGCATGTCCTGGTCATAGACGCGCTCGGGGCATTTGACGGGCCAGCGGTCCAGCTTCTTGGCGATCTTCGAAACCTTGAACAGGCACAGGTTGCTGCGTGTCGTGCCCACGATCAGCCGGTCGCGGAACCAGCCCATGGAATGGGGATAGGAATTGAGCGCATCGCCGAAACCGTTCCGCGCGATCCGGGTGAAATCGCGCGGCCCAAGGCCCCGGCCCGGCCCCCAGCGCCCGTCCTGGCCGGCCGCCCCGACGCGGAACTGCCCGGTCATGCGGGCAAGGTCCCCGGCGTCACAGCAGGTCTTCCTGTTGCAGGGGCTGGGCAGGCTTCAGCCGGGCAAGTTCCTCCAGCACCTCCTCGAGCATGATCTCGAGCACATCGGCCCAGCGTTCGAGCTTGAGCCGGTATTGCTGGTCGTCCTCGCTTTCGGCCGGAAGCGCGGTGCCGTCGGCGGCGAACTGGCGGCGCGTCTCCTCATAGACCTCGCGGGCGAGATAGGCGAGTTTCGGATCGGCGAGGATGCGGAAGTAGTTCAGGCCGCGCGGCTCTCCTCCCTCCATCTCGAGGCCGAATTCGGCGCCCAGGGCCTCGCGGTGGTCGGGCGCGCGCAGCGGATGCAGGACAGCCATCGTCAATACCCCAAGGCCCGGGCCAGATCCTGGACCCGGGGGTGCAGCGCCTCGCCATCCTTGCGCCAGGGCAGCGGCCGGTCGAGCGGCGGGATCGGGATGGGGTCCTCGCGCAGTTCGGGCGAGTTGAGGAAGTTCACGTCATTGCCCAGCGGCGCATTGGCCGGACCCATGCAGGAATAGGGCGACCGTTCGGGGTGGCGCATCTCGTCGATCGCCTCGGGCGCGTCGGAGATGCCCAGCCAGCGGCAGAGTTCCGGCAGATGGGTCTCCAGATCGCCGAGGAACGCCTCGCCGCGCAGCGTCACGAACTGCTCGTCGGGCAGGGTGTCGAGGAAGCGCAGGATCTGCACCTGCGCATTGTACCAGGCGATCTGCGGCTCGAGGGCCGCGACCTCGCCGCGCAGGTCGATGGAATTGAGCGCCATCAGCACGCCGATCCCGCCCTTGGTCTTGAAGACCGATTGCCCCTGCGGGATCGGGTGGCGCACCAGATGGATGAACTTCGCCCCCGGAAAGGTCTCGAGCATCCGGTCGAGATAGGCGCGCTGGCGCAGCACGCCGGGGCTTTTCTCGACGATGCGGCGGGGGGCGACGGCCTCGGCCAGTTCGGTGAAGACCTCGCCCGAGGTCATGAGTTCGCGGTTCTTGAGCCAGCGTTCGGCCATGCGGATCGCCTCGGGCGTCTGCTCGCCGGCATGGATCTGGGCCACCGCCCGCAGAAGGCCGTGGCGCATCGACGCCCAGAAGGGCGATTTCTTGGTGCCGGCCGGCGTCAGCCCGGTGTTGAACTCCTCGATCAGGTCGCACTGGAACAGGTTCAGCTCGGGCATCCCGTAAAGTTCGGGATGCTGGCCGATCATCGCCGCCACAAGCGACGAGAAGGACCGCGGCGCGGCCAGGATGAAGACCGGATCGGCATGCAGCGGGGCGCGGTCGGGAACGGGGGCGGGCCGCAGCGCGGGTTCGGGCGCGGGAAAGGGGCCGGGGGCCTGATCGGCCTCGACCTTGATCTCGGTCTTGGGCCCGGTCTTGGTCCTGGGCTTGGCCTTTGCCTTCGGCTTGGCCTTGGTCTTGGTCTTGCGCCCGGAGGGCGGGGTCGTGTCGGTCATGGCTTCACCCCTTCGAGGAAGGGCACTTCGAAGACCTTCTCGTGCAGGATCGGCCCGTGGCCGAAGTAATCGCCCTCGCCGAAACATTCGCCATGGTCCGAGGCGATGATGAAATGCGTGCCCCTGGGCGCCTTCGCGATCAGGGCGTCCAGCACGCGGTCGACATATTCGACGCAGCGGATCTGCTGTTCATGCAGCGCCGTCATCGCCTCCTGGGTGAAGAACTCGGGCTCCTCCTCCCCGGCATCCACGGCACTCTCACCCTGCCGCGCGATGGCCCCGTCCATGCCCTTGACCACCCCGTGCACGCCCGAGATCACCGGCAGATCCCCGTCCTTGAGCATGTAGGGATAATGCGTCTCGCCCAGATTGAGGAAGTGGTAGCAGGGCTGGTCGGCGGAAAAGGCGATCTCGTCCACCATGCCCGCGAAATCGTTGTGATCCTTCATCAGCCGGTAGGTGTCGAAGAAGCGCGAAAACGCGGTCAGCGGATTCAGGACCGGCATCGAGACCCGCGCCTCGGTCCGGTAGCCGCGCTTCTGCAGCACCTTGGCAAGGCTCAGTTCGGGCACGAAGGTCTTGAAGGACAGATCCGGCATGTCGAGCCGGTCCACCCACCGGGCATATTCCTTCTTGTAGACCTCGGAGGCCAGGACCCGCGTCGGGCTTTTATGCGCGACCTGCCCCATGAAGATCGAATGATGCGAGGGCGCCGTCCAGGACGCATAGCTGTAGCGCTGCTCTGCGGTGGCGATGCGGTCCATGTTGGGATGGCGCGCGCGGGCGTAGCTGTCGAAGCGGCAGCTGTCCATGATGATATAGACAAGATCACGCGGCATCAGGAATTCCGGGGCTTCGGCAGGGCATGATCGGGGCGGGAAAGGCACGGCAGGACAGGCGGCACCCGGGAAAGCACCTCGGGCAACCGGTCCTCAGTCCCGCCCTTTTTCTGCACGGCGGCTGCGGATCTCGGTGGCCAGCGCCTTGCGGGTATGCGCGCGCCAGAGCCGGGCGCCCTCCTGGGGTGTTGCGGCGCGGGCGGCCTCGGCCTCGGGCAGGGGATCGAGGCGGCCAAGGCGGCAGGCCTCGCGGTAATGGGTGATCGCGGCCTCGGGATCGTCGGATTTCAGCGCGATATCGCCCTCGAGCTTGGCCACGACGGGGCGCAGCACGGCCTGATCGCCCAGTTCCCCCATGATCTTGCGGGCCCGCTCGAATTCCCCCGCCCGGATCAGCGCGGTGATGTAGCGCAGCTTGTTGGCCGGGGTCGTCCGTCCCTCGGCCTCCATCCGCGCATATTCGGCATCGGCATGATCGGTCTTGCCCGCCATTGCGCCCACCAGCGCAAGACGGCGCGCGCGGAAGCTGTCGTCGGGATGGGCCGCGGCATCGGCCCTGAGGAAATCAAGCGCCTCGTCACTGCGGTCCTCGCGCTGCATCAGGCGCACATAGGCGCGCAGCACCCGGCGGTTCTCGGGGTTGGCCGCGATGATCCCCTTGAGTTCATGGATGGCAAGATCGGTGCGCCCCTGCCGCATCTGGATCCGCGCGATCAGTTCGCGCGCGCGCTCGATCCCGGGATCGAGGTCGAGCACCTTTTCGCACAAGGCCAGCGCATCCTCGTAGCTTTCATCGGCCATCTTGACGGCGGCGGCCCCCAGATGCGCGCGGGCCGAGCCGGAATCCAGCCGGATGGCGGCGGCAAAGGCCTCGGCCGCGGGGGCGGTGTCGCCCTTGCGGATGTTGATCAGGCCGGTGGCGATCAGCGGATCGGCTTCGAGCGGGGCCAGGCTGCGGGCCTTGGCGGCGGCGCGCAGGGCATCGTCGAACTTGCGCTGCTTGGCCAGAACCCGGGCAAGCGCCAGAAAGGCCTGCGGCGTCTGCGGCCCCTGACGCAGGTTCTCGACAAGGGCGCGTTCGGCGGCCGGCAGGCCCTGGGTGCGTTCGATCTGCCGCACCTCGGCCAGCTTGCCACGCTGATTTGCGGCCGATCCGTCGGCGGGGGGGGAAACAGCCACTGAATACTCCGTATTCCAAATGGGTGACCTGTCCCGAAAGGGCAGGGCCCTGCCCGGTCATGAAGACCAGGCGGACATGATCGTCGATCGCGCGCGATGCTACAGGTTCTGGAACCCGGGTCAAGGCAAGCCCCGCGTCAGGACCGGCCCGGGCATCCCTCAGCCCCCCTCCCGCAGAAGGCCCTTGAGGTAATCGCCATAGCCGTTCTTGGCAAAGCGCGCGGCCGTTTCCAAAAGGCCCTCGCGACTGATCCAGCCCTGCTGATAGGCGATCTCGTCGGGGCTGCCGGTCTGCAGGCCCTGCCGGCTTTCCAGCGTGCGCACGAAATTGCCCGCGTCCAGCAGACTCGCATGCGTGCCGGTATCCAGCCAGGCATAGCCGCGCCCCATGCGTTTGACGCGGAGCAAGCCCTCGGCGAGGTAGCTTTGCAGAAGCGTCGTGATTTCCAGCTCGCCCCGGTCGGAGGGGCGCACCTCGGCGGCACGGTCGGGGGCGGTGCCGTCAAGGAAATAGAGGCCGGTGACGGCATAGCTCGAAGGCGGGACGGTGGGCTTCTCGATGATCTCGCGGACCCGGTCGGCGCTGTCGAAGGCCACCACGCCATAGCGTTCGGGATCGGCCACGTGATAGGCGAAGACGGTGCCGCCGGTGGTCTCGGCATCGGCCTCGCGCAGAAGATCGGGCAGGCGGTGGCCGAAGAAGATGTTGTCGCCCAGCACCATGGCCGAAGGCGCGCCATCAAGGAAATCGCGCGTCAGAAGATAGGCCTGGGCCAGCCCCTCGGGCCGGGGCTGGACGATATAGGTCAGCCGGATGCCCCATTGCGCCCCGTCGCCCAGCGTGCGGATGAACTGGGCCTGATCCTCGGGCGTGGTGATGATGGCGATGTCGCGGATGCCGCCCAGCATGAGCGCGCTCAGCGGATAATAGATCATCGGCTTGTCATAGACCGGCAGAAGCTGTTTCGACACGCCCAGCGTGATCGGATAAAGCCGCGTGCCGGAACCGCCGGCAAGGATGATGCCTTTTCGGCCAGTTGCCGTCGCTGTCGCTGTCGCTGTCGTCATGGGGTCACCTTCAGGTCGCGCAGGACAGCGCAGAGCCCCGCCTGCCAGTCGGGGCGGGGGATGGCGAAGTCGCGCAGAAGTGCGGAACAGTCCAGCCGGGAATTGGCGGGCCGCGCGGCGGGGGTGGGATAGGCGCTGGTCGGGATCTCCTCGACCTCTGCCGGAAGGTTCGCCGCCGTCATGATGGCGCGGGCGAAACCGGCCCAGCTTGTATCGGGGGTTCCGCTGAAATGATGGGTGCCGGACAACTCCGGCGCCTCCGTCAGGCGGCGGGCGAGGATCAGGCAGGCGTGCGCGATCTCGGCGGCAGGCGTGGGGCCGCCGATCTGATCGGCCACCACGCGCAAGACGGGGCGTTCCGCCCCCAGCCGCAGCATGGTCTTCACGAAATTCGCGCCATGGGCGGAAAACACCCAGGAGGTGCGCAGGATCACATGCGGGCCGCCCGCGGCGCGCACCGCCTTTTCGCCGGCAAGCTTGGTGCGGCCATAGGCCCCCAGCGGGCCGGTCGGAGCGTCGGGGGCCCAGGGTGCCGTGCCAGAGCCGTCGAAGACGTAATCGGTCGAGATATGGACGAAGGGGATGCCCAGATCGGCACAGGCGCGGGCCATGGCGCCGGGGGCCTTGGCGTTGACGACCGCTGCCTGCGCCTCCTCCGCCTCGGCGCGGTCGACGGCCGTGTAGGCGGCGGCATTGATGACCATCGCGGGCGCATGGGCATGGATGGCTGCGGCACAGGCGGCGGGATCGGTCAGGTCCGCCCGATCGCGCCCCAGCGCCGTCACCGGGGCCTGCCGCTGCAATTCCTGCGCGACCTGCCCGGTCCGGCCGAAGACGAGGATGCCGCTCACCCGCCCTGCCCCTCTGTCACGGGCGCAACACCCAGCCGCTGCCCCACGCCGCCCCTGCCCTGCAGCGCGCGCCACCAGCCCTCGTTGTCGAGATACCATTGCACCGTCCGCTCAAGCCCCTCGTCCAGCGTGACCGAGGGCCGCCAGCCCAGTTCGCTGCGGATCCGGGTCGGGTCGATCGCATAGCGGGCGTCATGGCCGGGACGGTCGGTCACGAAACTGATCTGATCGGCATAAGGGTGGTTCGCCGGGCGCAGCCGGTCGAGGATGGCGCAGAGCTTGCGGACAAGGTCGATGTTTCGCGCCTCGTTCTCGCCGCCGATGGTGTAGCTGCGGTGGTTGGCGCCCTTTTCCAGCACGCACAGAAGCGCATCGGCGTGATCCTCGACATACAGCCAGTCGCGCACATTCTCGCCCTTGCCATAGACCGGGATCGGCTTGCCCGACAGCGCGTTCAGGATCACCACGGGGATCAGCTTCTCGGGGAAATGGAAGGGGCCGTAGTTGTTCGAGCAATTGGTCAGGACATAAGGCAGCCCGTAGGTCTCGCCCCAGGCGCGCACCAGATGGTCGGAGGCGGCTTTCGAGGCGGAATAGGGGCTGCGGGGATCATAGGGCGTGGTCTCGGTGAACATGCCGGTCGGCCCGAGCGAGCCGAAGACCTCGTCGGTCGAGACATGGTGGAAGCGGAAACCGGCGGGCCTGCCTTGCGCGGTCCAGTAGCTGCGGGCGGCTTCCAGAAGCGTGTAGGTGCCGGTGACATTGGTCGAGATGAAATCCCCCGGCCCGTCGATCGACCGGTCCACATGGCTTTCGGCGGCCAGATGCAGGATCGCATCGGGGCGGTGCGTGGCAAGGATCCGGTCCATCGCGGCGCGGTCGCGGATATCGGCCTGTTCGAAGGTGTAGGCCGGGCTGTCCGCCACGCTGGCCACATTGTCCAGACAAGCGGCATAGGTCAGCGCATCGACATTGACGACCCCGTGCCCCCGCGCGACGGCCAGCCGCACGACCGCCGATCCGATGAAGCCCGCGCCGCCGGTAACCATGATCTTCATGAAGAAACCCTGTTACTACTATTTCTGCTCATAGCTGAACGGCGAGGCGAAATCGGCCATCAGCGGGGCGGCCGCATCCTTGGCCGAGAGGATGGGCATAGTGCCGACATGCGGCCAGTCGATGGCAAGATCCGGGTCATCCCAGCGCACCGCCCCGTCGCAGTCGGGGGCGTAGAAATCGGAACATTTGTAGACGATTTCCGTATCGGGCGCGCAGGTCATGAAACCGTGCAGGAAACCCCTGGGGATCAGCAGCTGATGCCCGTTTTCGGCCGAAAGCTCATATCCCACCCATTTGCCATAGGTGGGAGAGCCGACACGGATATCGACCGCCACATCGAACAGCACCCCCCGCCCGCAGCGCACCAGCTTGTCCTGCGCATGGGGCGGCGACTGGAAATGCAGGCCGCGCATCGTGCCGGGGGTGGCCGAGAGGGAATGGTTGTCCTGCACGAAGTCGATGTCGATCCCCGCCTCGGCCAGGACGCGCCTGCTCCATGTCTCGGCAAAGAAGCCGCGGTCGTCGCCAAAGCGACGGGGCACCAGAAGCATGACGCCGGGAAGGGCCGTGGCGGTGATCTGCATGGGCGGCGCGGTCCTTTGGGGAAACTCGGGGCCGTTTTCCCGCGAAAGCCCGTGCGAGGCAAGGGCGGCAGGACCGACCCCCGAAGGGACGCGGTTTCGCCGTCACAGCGCGCGGCCCGGTGAGGCGCCGTTAACCCTTCCGCCCGACCCTCGCGCCCGAGACCCTGTCCGACACCCGCCAGCGGAGCACCTGCCCCATGTCCGAACTGTCCCCCCGCCTGTCCCTGCCCTTCCTGCAGCCCGCACAGGCGCAGAAACATGTCACCCATAACGAGGCGCTGGAGGTGCTGGACGGGGTGGTGCAGCTGTCGGTGGCAAGCCGGACCGAAAGCACCCCCCCCGCCAGCCCCGGGCCGCTTGCCCGCCATATCGTGCCTGCGGGGGCCACGGGCAGCTGGGCCGGGCAGACGGGCCGGGTCGCGGTCTGGCAGCAGGGCGGCTGGGTGTTCCTTGCGCCCCGCACCGGCTGGCTGGCCTGGGTCGAGGACGAGGGGCAGCTTGTCGTGCGGCAAGGCGCGGACTGGGGGCCGGTGCCGGGCGCAGCGGGGGGCCAGGGCAGTTTCGAGACGCTGGGGGTGAATGCCGGCGCCGACAGCACCAATCGCCTGAGCGTTGCCGCCGAGGCCACGCTCCTGAACCATGCAGGTGCCGGCCATCAGCTCAAGATCAACAAGGCGGCAAGTGCCCAGACGGCCAGCCTTCTGTTCCAGAGCGGCTTTTCCGGCCGGGCCGAGATGGGGCTGGCGGGGAATGACGATTTCGCCATCAAGACCTCGTCCGACGGGACCGCCTTCCAGACCGCGCTCAGCGTGACGGCCGCAACCGGGGTGCCCGATCTGGCCGCAGGGGCGACGGTCGGGGGGCATGTCGCCTGTCACCGGGGCAATCTGCTGGGGACCGTGGGCCAGAGCGGCGGCCAGCCCACGGGGGCGGTGATCGAAAGCGGCGGGGACGCGAACGGGCAGTTCCTGCGGCTGGCCGACGGCAGCCAGATCTGCTGGATCACCACGCTGTCGGCCGCCAATGCCGCAACCGCGATGGGCGCGCTGTTCCGGTCGTCCGATGTGGGCTGGACCTTTCCGCAAGCCTTCGCGACCCCCCCGGTCGTGTCGGGCCAGACGGCGGATACCGAGGTCTGGGTGACGGCGGCCACGCCTTCGGCCAGCGCCTGCAGCTTGCGCGCGGTGGCGGCGGTCTCGAAAGGGGCGGCGGTCGGGATCAGGGCGGTGGCGGTGGGGCGCTGGTTCTGATCTGAAAGCCCTTGCAAACAAGGTCATACCGCGCATGGTGATCGTCAAGCTGGGACTTTGCAGATAACCAGACGGTCCTACTCGGGATCAGTCAAGATGCGATAAGATACGATTATCACATCTTGACGAAACGGACCTCCGACGGCCACTCTGGCGCCCATGGCGCTGCCCTCCCCTGCCCTGCTGCCCCTCTCCTCGACGGCGCTTGACCCGGCCGACCGCGCGGGTCTCGAGGCGCTGCATCTGGCCGGCACGCCGGACAACACGCGCCGCGCCTATGCGCGCGATCTGGCCTATCTGGCCGCCTGGAAGGAGGCCGCCTTCGCCGCGCCCCTGATCTGGCCCGAGACCGAGGCGGTGGCGCTGCGGTTCCTGCTTGATCATGCGCGGGATCTGGAGACGGCCCCCCCCGAAGACCCGGCCCGGATCGTGGCCGAACGGATGGTCGCCCTGGGTCTGCGGCTCAGCCTCGCGCGGCCCGCCCCCGCGACGCTGGACCGGCGCATCGCCAGCTGGCGCGCCTTCCACCGGATGCGCAATCTGCCCAGCCCCTTCGAGGCCCCGCTCCTGCGCCAGACGCGGGCCAAGGCGCGCAAGGCATCCGGCCACCTGCCCCGGCCGAAATCCGCCCATCCGATCACCCGCGAGATCCTGATCGAGATGATCCGCGCCACCGGCCCCGGCCTTCGCGGCCTGCGCGACCGGGCGGTGCTCTGTCTGGGCTGGGCCTCGGGCGGGCGCAGGCGAAGCGAGATCGCGGGCCTCATGCGCGAGGATCTGGACCTGACCGGGTTCGATGCCGAGGGGATCGTGCGGTTGCGGCTGGTGCGCACCAAGACGACCGGAACCGGAACCGCCCCCCGGCTGGTCCTCAAGGGGATGGCAGCGCGGGCGCTGGTGGCCTGGCTCGATGCAGGCCGCATCACCGAGGGGCCGGTCTTTCGCCGCATCACCCGGACGGGCACGGTGGGGGCCTGCGCGCTGTCGCCGGCGGGCGTGGGGCAGATCGTCAAGCGGCTGGTGGTGGCCACGGGGCGGGGGGGCGATTTCGCCTCGGCCCACGGGCTTCGGGCGGGGTTTCTCACCCAGGCGGCGCTGGACGGGGTGCCGGTGCAGGCGGCGATGCGGCTGTCGCTGCACCGCTCTGCCCTGCAGGCACAGAAATACTACGCCGATGTCGAGATCGCGGCCAATCCCGCAGCCGATCTGCTGGAGCGCGGGACTGGCGAGGCAGGATCTGGCGAAACCGGGCCTCTCGCAGGGCTGTGAGGGCTGTCGCGCTTGATTCCCGCCGCCCCGGATGGGAATGTCGGACGCGAACGCCTGCCTTCGGGATCCCAGCTGCATGACCTCCCTGACCGATCCCCCGGACCAGCCGGACCAGCGCCGGCTGCGCTCGGTCCACAAGGTGGGCCGGCTGGCCACGGCCCGCACGGTCATGGCGCTGATCCTGCGCGAGATGACCTCGACCTATGGCCGCACGCCGGGGGGCTATCTGTGGACCGTGCTCGAGCCGGTGGCGGGGATCGCGGTGCTGACCATGATCTTCTCGCTGATGGTGCGCTCGCCCCCCGTGGGCAACAGTTTCGCGCTTTTCTATGCGACGGGGCTGCTGCCCCTGACGATGTTCATGACGATCAGCTCGAAGGTCGCGCAGTCGCTGGGCTATTCCAAGCAGCTTCTGGCCTATCCGCGGGTGACGATCATGGATGCGATCCTTGCGCGGCTGATCCTGAATGTGATGACCCAGCTTCTGGTCGGCTATATCGTGCTGACCGGGATCGTGCTCCATGCCCAGCCGGACTTCCGGCTGATCTTTCCGCTGGCCGTTCTGTCCTATGCGATGGCTATCGCGGCCGGTCTGGGGATGGGCATCATGAACTGCTACCTGTTCTACCAGTTCCCGCTCTGGCAAAGCTTCTGGACCATCATCACACGGCCGCTGTTTCTGGTGTCGGGCGTGATCTTCATCCCCGAACGCTTTCCCCCCGATATCCGCGACACGCTCTATTACAACCCGCTCGTCCATGTGACGGGCCAGATGCGGCGGGCCTTCTACCCCAGCTATCACGGGACCTATGTCACGCCGGGCTATGTCTTTGCCGTGGCGCTAATCCTGGGCGTGATCGGGCTTCTGTTCCTGTGGCGCTATCACCGCGACATCCTGGAGCTTTAGAGACCCCTTTCAGCCGGCGCCTTTCATCCCGCGCGCCCTGCCCGTTTCGCCAGCCAGCCCAGAAAGGCGCGGTCGGGCGCATGCAGCCGCGGGCAGCCCGAGGCCTGCCAGACGCCCTCCCATTCGGCGACGAGTGCGTGGATGTCCCAGCCGGGCAGGATCAGGCGCCCCTCATCCAGCGTCTCGGGCTTCAGTGGGGGCGCGGGCAGGGGCTCCAGAAGACCTGCCCGGGGGGCGAAGCGAATGATATCGCCGGGTTCTTCGGACATGAGGTAATCGGGCAGGGTGTCGGCCGCGATCATGTCGCGCAGCATCTTGCGGAATACCCGGCGGGGCGAGGCCGAGCCCGATTTCTTGTGCAGAAGCTCGACCGAGATCCGCCAGCTTTCCTGTCTGCCGCAATGCTTGCGCGCCAGTTCATAGACCCGCCGCTCCAGGGGCTTGCGCAGGCGGAAGTAATCGCGGCTCAGCGTCAGGACCGATTTCGACAGGACCGCGCGGAAAAGCCAGTCCGACAGCGTGATCGAGACCGAGACCATCCGCCCGCCGCGCGCCTTGCGCAGGATCTGCCAGCTTTCGATCAGGCCGAAGCCGGTCGTGACCTCGACACCGCCGGTCGCGAAATTCGTGGTGATGCGCGTCCCCGCCAGCCGTTCGAGCGCGTCGCGCAAGCGCTGGTAGCCGTCTCCGGAGGTTTCGCGATTGGTCGCGACCAGCATGTCATGGGCGCGCATCTGCAGCGTGCGGCTGACATTGCGGCCGGCATTCAGCGCGGCCATGAGCTGGCTGATGCAATAGATCAGCACATCCTTGTCATGGATCGTGGCGAGCCCCCGGACCGAGGGGGTGACCTCGATCCGCGTGCCGTTATGGTCATAGCGCAGGATGCGCAGGTCGGGCCGGGTGGCCAGCGAAAAGAGCGGATGCTCCATCGAGGCCATGTCGTCCTTGGGGATCGCGCCCAGGACATCGCAGAGGAAGAAATCCCCCTGCCGGTGCCTGTCGGGAGCCCATCCGGCCCGTCCCTGGACCCGTCCCTGCGGAATCCCCGCCTCTGCCATCGCTGTCCTGCCCAGCCCCGTTGCCCACGCTGGCGGCCGCCTTCTCGATGGGGTGCATTTCTCCCCGGGCGACTCGAACGTGGTTTCGATGACACCAGCCTAGAGTTATCCACAGGACCGGTCCAGCGGCAGGTCGGATCTGCGGAGATGAGCCGGCCGGACTTCGGGGGATCGGAATCGTTTCAACGGGGGATCGGAGTCACCCGATCGTGGGACCGGAATCGCACGACACCGCAGAAACCCAAAAGTCTTGTTTTACTTCAAAGGCTTGAGGGAACCGGTCTAACCCTTAACATATCATCTAACCGCATTCTAACTCGAGAGAGGGCCGGAGCGATGCCGAAACCCCACAGGACAGCGTCCAAAATGCCTTGAAAAGGCCGGGGCATTGGTGGCGATGTTGCGAAAATCCTGTCATGTGCGGTCTTTTCGGGTATGCTGCGGAAAACACCGCACATGAGGCCAAAGCCGTGACAGAGATGCAGGCGCCCCCGCCCTATTTCAACATCGACCCCGATCGCGCCCTGGCCGAGCTTGATGCGCCTGCCACCACCGCCCGCTTTGCCGAGATCGCCGCCGCCTGCACGCGGGGGCGCGAGGATCTGGCCAGCCGGGGCCTGAACCCCGAGGGCCGGAAAGAGCTGCGGCTGTTCTCGACATGGGAGATCACGAAATACCTCATCCCCGTGGCGGTCGCCCATTTCCGGCGCGTGCTGAAGCAGAACCCGCATCTGCCGCAGGGCCGGGCCGAAACCGAAGGCGGCGCCAAATGGTTCACCTTCGAAGAGGTCCTGCTGCTGCGCGCGCATTTCGCCGGTGCAGGGTCCAAGGCCAAGGAATACCGCCCCTACCGGCCCGCGGGGCTGCCCGCGAAATGCGTGGCGGTGGCGAATTTCAAGGGCGGGGTCGGCAAGACCTCGACCGCGGCGCACCTGGCGATGTCGGCGGCCCTCGACGGCTACCGGGTGCTGGTGGTCGATCTCGACAGCCAGGGCTCGATGACCTCGATCTTCGCAGGGCGGGTGGCGGATGAATGGCAGACGGTCTTTCCGCTGCTCGCGCGCCATTACGCGGGCCACCTGCAGGCCGAGAACCGGGCCCGGATGGCCCGCGGCGACGATCCGCTGGCGCTGGACGAAACCCTGTCCGAGGCGCTCGAGGTGAAGGCGCAGGACCTGATCCAGCGCACCCATTGGCCGAACATCGACCTGATCGGGGCGCAGCTGAACCTCTACTGGTCGGAATTCCAGATCCCCGTCTGGCGGATGCAGGGCCGGTCGTGGAAGCTTTGGGACGCGCTCTCCGACATGCTGGAGGCCGACGGGGTGCTGGACGAGTATGACATCGTCTTTCTCGATACGCCGCCCGCGCTGGGGTATCTGACGATCAACGGGCTGGCTGCGGCGGATATCCTGCTGGTGCCGCTTGGCGCCTCGTTCCTGGAATTCGATTCCACGGGGCGGTTCTTCGACATGCTTCATTCCACCTTCGCCTCGATCGAGCAGGGCGAGAACATGGCCGCCCGCGCGCTGGGGCAGCGGGGGCTCTCGTTCGAATGGGATGCGGTGCGCGCCATCGTCACCCGCTATGACCGGGGCCAGCAGGCGGAACTGGCGGCCCTGATGCAGGCCTATCTGGGCACGACGCTCTCGCCCCACCGGCAGGATTTCACCGCGCTGATCGGGCAGGCGGGCGAACAGGTGAACGGCATCTACGAGGCCGATTACCGCGACTTCAACCGCGAGACCTATGCCCGCGGCCGCGAAACCTTCGACGAGACCTATGCCGCCTTCAAGCGCCTGCTCCTGGGCATCTGGCGACGCGAGGAACTGGCGCAGGCGCGGGCGGCGGGATGAGCGGATCAGTGTCTATGGGCCGCAACAGAGACTGTTTCAGGGAGGGTCAGGCATGGCACGCAAACGGCTGAGCGGGCCCCTGCCCGATTACCTCGACGCCCCCCGGGAGGCGCCCGCTGCGGCACAGACACCCCCCCTGCCCCGCGCGCCCATCGCCCAGGTCGCGGGCGAAAGCGCGGCTCTGGCGGCTTTCGAGGCTGTCTCGGCCGAACTGACGGCGGCGCGGGAAGAGGGGCGGATGGTCCTGTCGCTGCCGCTTTCGGACCTTGCCGCCGATTACCTGATCCGCGACCGGATCGCGCCCGAACCGCAAGCGATGGCGGAACTGGTCGACAGCCTGCGCGCGCGCGGCCAGCAGGCCCCTGTCGAGGTGGTGGACCGGGGCGAGGGGGCCGTGCCCCGCTACGGCCTGATCTCGGGCTGGCGGCGGCTTCTGGCGCTCGAGGCGCTGCTGCGAGAGACGGGCGAGGACCGCTTCGCCCGGGTGCTGGCCCTGGTGCGGCAGCCAGAGGGCGGGGCGGATGCCTATGTCGCCATGGTCGAGGAGAACGAGATCCGGGCGGGGCTCTCGTTCTACGAACGCGCCCGGATCGTGATGCGCGCGGTCGAGGCCGGGGTCTATCCGACCGAGAAGGCCGCCCTTCAAGGCCTGTTCGCCACGGCGAGTTTCGCCAAGCGCTCGAAGGTCAAATCCTTCATCGGCGTGGTCGAGGCACTGGACGGGGCGCTGGCCTTTCCCGCGCGGATCCCCGAACGCACGGGGCTTGCGCTGGCCAAGGCGCTGTCCCTGGATCCCGGCTTTGCCCTGCGCGCCCGCGCGGCGCTATCGCCGCCCGCACCCACGCCCGAGGCCGAGGCGGCGGTTCTGGCGCGGCTTCTCAAGCGCCCCAGACCTGAACGACAAGACACTGAACCCGCCGAAACAGAGCCTGTTCTGGAAGAGATCCGCGAAGAGGTGCGGGTCACGGTCCGGGACGGGGAAATCCTGCTGGCCGGCCCCGGTGCCGGGGCCGATCTTGCCCGGCGGCTGCGGCTCTGGCTGGCCGGACAGGGCTATCCCGGCCTGCGTTAACCTTTCTTTCGCATGCGAAAGAGACGGACTTGTCCATCCGGGCGGCTCAAGCCCCGTTAACCTTGTGTTTTAGAAACTAGAATGCCTGTCAGAAAGCCCGCCTTCGGTCGGGTCGCGACAGTCCTTCGTTAAACCCCCTCCGTCATCCTGGTCCCGGGTGAAAACAGCTTTTGGGCTGGGGGATGGTACAGGTGACATTCGACCGTCGGGTCGTGTTGCCCGGTGCGGATGACGTGTTTCTGACCGGGGTGACGGATCTGACATTCGTGGCGGGCTCGTCAGGGCCGGTTCTTTACGTGACATCGGGTCCGGGGGGCGGGGTCGCCTCCTTCCGGATGCAGGGCAACCAGCTTGTCCGCATCGATACCGCCAGCCTGCCCGGCCAGCAGGTGGCCGGCGTCGACAGCAGCTTCACACCGGTCACGCTGGGCGGCAGCGCCGTGGGCCTGATCACCGGGGTCGGGGCCACGGGCTATTGGGGGATGGGCTTCGGCGCGACCGGCAGCCTGGAAACAAGGGTCGATCTCGGGACCGGGCTGCCCGGCAACCTGATCGCGGCCGAGATGGTGCGCGTCGGCTCCACCGATTATCTCTATGGCCTGAGGCTGGGGTCGAACGCGCCCGCGGTCTGGCAGGTCACGGCCCAGGGCACGCTGGTCGCGGTCCAGATCCCCGGTTTCTCGGCCCCGCCCGCGGGCGGGCCGGTCCTGACCGACATCACCAGCGTCACCCGCGCCGGCACGCCCTATCTTCTGGCCACCTCGCGCGAGGTGGACGGGCTGATCTCCTACCGGATCGGGCCGGATGGCGTGCCGGTCGAGGTGGACCGGGTCTGGTCGGCCACCGGCATCGGCATCAGCCAGCCCAGCACCGTGACCGCCTTCAACATGGACGGGCGGGCCTGGGCGGTGATGGGGGCATCGGGCTCGGGCACGCTGACCGTGGTCGAGGTGATGGCCGACGGCACGCTGGTGCCCACCGACCATATCCTCGACGACCGCGATACGCGGTTCCAGGGGGTGACCACGCTGGACAGCATCGTCATCAACGGGCGGGCCTATGTGGTCGCCGCCGGATCGGACGACGGGATCAGCCTGTTTCAGGTCCTGCCGGGCGGGCGGCTTCTGGAAATGGGGACGCTGGCCGACACGACCCAGACCACGCTGGCCAATGTCTCGGACGTGGCGCTTGCCAGCCAGGGCGGCAACCTGCAGATCATGGTGGCGTCCGGTTCGGAACCCGGGCTGACCTGGCTGACGGTCGATCTGGGGCCGCCGGGGCAGAACCTGACCGGTACCGCCGGGGACGACACGCTGACCGGCGGGACGGGCAACGACCGGCTGAACGGCGGGGCGGGCGACGATCGCCTCTTCGGGGGCGCCGGCGACGATATCATCCTGTCGGGGCGCGGCTCCAATGTGATGACCGGGGGGACGGGGGCCGATACCTTCGTCCTGTCGGCCAGCGGTCAGGTGAACACGATCACCGATTTCAACCCGGCCGAGGACCGGATCGACCTGTCGGGCTGGCCGATGCTGCGCAGTCCCCAGCAGCTGACAATCATCCCCACCGCCACCGGAGCCGAGATCCGCTACCAGTCCGAGGTGCTGCGGATCACCACCTGGAACAACCAGCCGATGACCGTGGCCCAGGTCCTGGCGCTCGACCTCATCAACGTCACGCGGCAGGATCCGGGCTGGACCGCACCGGTCCTTCCGCCACAGACCCTGTTCGGGGGGGGCGGAGCCGATACGCTGATCGGCGGCGACGGGGCGGATATCCTTCATGGCAACGGCGGCGACGACCGGCTCGAGGGGAACTGGGGCAACGACCGCCTTTACGGCGGGGCGGGCAATGACCGTCTGTTCGGCGGCGGCGGCGACGACACGCTCTGGGGCGGGACGGGGGCCGATCTGCTCTGGGGCGGTGAAGGCGACGACCGTCTCTATGGCGGTGATGACGACGACCGTATCTACGCCGGAAGCGGGAACAACACGCTCTGGGGGGACGACGGCAACGACACGCTCTGGGGTGGGGTGGGCAATGACCGCCTTTACGGCGGGACCGGGGCCGATCTGCTCTGGGGGGACGACGGCAACGACACGCTCTGGGGGGGCCTGGGCAATGACCGCCTTTACGGCGGTCCGGGGGCCGATCAGCTCTATGGCGATGCCGGCAACGACACGCGCGAGGGCGCTGCGGGCAA